>NZ_JADBSA010000184.1:0-9447 GCF_020246945.1 Microcystis sp. M113S1
CCAACCCCCAACCCCCAACCCCCAACCCCCACCGAAAAACTTTTTGCCGCAAACCCTACTTAACCAGGTTGACAGCGATCGCAAAGGCCAAAAAATTCGAGAGTATGGTAATAAACCTTGAATTGGTGTGATTTTTCGAGTTTTTCTTCCAATTCATGAACGGGACACTCATTAAAGACGATAGACCGACCGCAATGAATACAGGTAAGATGGTGTTGATCCTGCTGAACGGAACTGTAGAGGGATTCTCCTGTGGCTAGGGTTCTCACCTGCACTGCTCCCTGTAGTTTTAGGGATTCTAGGGCGCGGTAAACAGTGGCTAACCCCATATTTTGGTCACGCTGACGGAGTTCCACAAACAATTCCTGAGCGGATACTGCCCGATTTAAGGTTTTGAGTAAGTGGATAATGCGCTCTTGCGATCGGTTGCGTTGGGATTTCATATCAAAAAGGTCAGCGATCAAAGTTAATTCTATGCCAAAAAATTATCAGTGCTGTATTTATGTTACCCTGCGCCCCTCGGTGCTCGATCCGGCGGGTACGGCCGTAGAATCGGGATTAAAGCAATTAGGTTATGATACTGTAGCCGGGGTGCGAATTGGTAAGTATATTGAGCTTACCGTGACAGCAGCGGACGAAACCAGCGCTCGCGCTCAATTGGCTCAAATGTGCGATCAACTATTGGCTAATCCTGTGATTGAAAATTATCGCTTTGATTTGCATTGTCAGTCAGGAGATAGGGGATAGGGATTAGGGGATGGGGGATAGGGATTAGGGGATAGGGGATAGGGGATAGGGGATAGGGATTAGGGGATGGGGGATAGGGATTAGGGGATGGGGGATAGGGGATAGGGATTAGGGGATGGGGGATAGGGATTAGGGGATAGGGGATAGGGATAAAAGACAATTTTATTTCCCCAACACCCAACAACCAACAACCAACACCCATCTGTTGAGAGCTTTTTGCAAAATGAATTAACCAAGTTAAAAATTATGAAGTTTGGGATTATTGTTTTCCCCGGATCGAATTGCGATCGAGATGTGGCAACGGTGACGGAGGGGATTTTTCGGCAACCTACCCGCTATGTTTGGCATCAAGAGACGGAGCTAGCGGATTTGGATGTGATCGTGGTGCCGGGGGGATTTAGTTACGGCGATTATTTGCGCTGTGGTGCGATCGCTCGGTTTTCGCCAGCGATGAAAACTGTCCGAGAAGAAGCTGAAAAAGGTAAATTAGTTTTAGGCATCTGTAACGGTTTTCAGGTATTAACGGAAATTGGGCTGCTACCCGGTGCGTTAATTCGTAATCGCGATTTACATTTTATCTGCGATCGAGTGCCGGTAAAAGTGGAAAATAATCAATCTGTCTGGACGCGAGGTTATCAACCGCAACAGGTGCTTAATTTGCCGATTGCCCACGGGGAAGGGCGTTATTATGCCGCAGAAGATACGTTAAAATCTCTGGAGGATAACGGACAAATTCTCTTTCGTTACTGTACTGCCACAGGAGAGGCAAATGAGTCAGGGAATCCTAACGGATCGTTAAATAATATTGCAGGAATTACCAATAAAGCCGGAAATGTGCTAGGAATGATGCCTCATCCCGAACGCGCTGCCGATCCGCTGCTCAATTTGACCGATGGGAGTCTGTTATTTGAGGAGATAATCAATTGTTGTTGACTAGACCTCTTGTAAAAATCAAAAATTGTTGTTAGGGTCAGTAGTCAGTAGTCAGTAGTCAGTAGTCAGGAAAATTAAAAATGAATAATAATCAATTAAATGGTCTATTTAGAGACTTTAGGCAATTTAATCCTTATTTTTGCCGTTTTTAAACCCTCAAATAGTTGGGTTTTTGGGTTTTTGGGGTTTTAGTTGAAATTTCCCTGATAACTGATAACTGATAACTGATAACTGATAGCTAAAAAACTGATAATCCTGTGGCTGTTTTAAGAGATAATCGGGCTACCGTCCAAAAGGTTCTCTGGATCACCCTGATGCTGAACATTTTGGTTATGGCGATCAAAGCGTGGGTGGGTTTGAGAATTGGTGCTTTAAGTCTGCAAGCGGATGCTCTCCATAGTGTCACCGATAGTGCGAATAATGTCTTGGGATTGGTAGCGATGCGGTTTTCCTCTCCCTATCCCGATCGAGATCATCCTTACGGACATCTGAAATACGAAGCGATCGGAGCTTTAGCGATCGCCGCCTTTTTGGGGATTGCCTGTTTTGAAATTTTGCAAGGGGCGATCATGCGTATTATCAAAGGAGGCAAACCGATCGAGATTGCCGGTCCTGAGTTATGGCTATTAATTATCGTTTTAGGGGTGAATATTTTTGTTACTTATTATGAAAGATCGGTGGGGCAGCGTGTCGGTAGTGCGATTTTGATTGCCGATGCTCGTCATACCATGAGTGATGTGTGGGTGACAATTACGGTTTTATTGGGTTTAGTGGGGGTTTGGGTGGGTAATACGGCTAATATTCCCCAATTACAATGGTTAGATGCGATTTTGTCCTTTCCCGTCGCTTTTTTGGTGTTTAGCAGTGGTTGGAAAGTCCTGATGGAGAATTTACCTTTGTTAGTGGATGAAATGGCGATCGCTCCTGAAGTGATTCATCAAATTGTGATGGAGGTGCCGGGGGTGCTTAATTGTCATGCGATCGCATCTCGGGGAGTGGTGGGAAGACAGGTATTTATAGAAATGCACCTAGTTGTCTCCGCTCAAGATGTGGAAACTGCTCACGCAATCACGGAAGCGGTAGAAGCAAGATTAACCCAACAATTTAGCCCTGTGAGAATTTTAATTCACGTTGAACCGCCGGATTATCGTTCCGATCAGATCACTTTTGATGAAGAAGTGTGAAGCAAAAAGGCCTAAAATAAGTAGCAAACTTTTGCTAGAGGTGGCCATGACGACAGAAAATCAAGCTAGAAGCATAGTAATTACTGGTGGAGCAGGATTTATCGGCTCGAATTTTGTTCATCATTGGTGCGAGAATTATCCTGAGGATCGTGTAATTGTTCTTGATGCTCTTACCTACGCGGGCAATTTGAATAATTTAGCGACACTGAAAGATAGAAAGAATTTCCGTTTTCTGCAAGGGGATATCTGCGATCGAGTTTTAGTTGATGAATTATTTGCTGGTGAAAATATCGATACAGTTGCCCATTTTGCCGCCGAATCCCATGTGGATCGATCGATTCTTGGACCTGGGGCTTTTGTGCAAACTAATGTGGTGGGAACTTTTACTCTATTAGAAAGTTTTCGGCAACATTGGTTAAGTAATCATCAACCGGATAACTATCGTTTTCTGCACGTTTCCACCGATGAGGTTTATGGCAGTTTAGGAGTAGATGATCCGGCTTTTACCGAAACTACTCCCTATGCTCCTAATAGTCCCTATTCTGCCTCAAAAGCGGGGAGTGATCATCTAGCGAGAGCTTATTTTCATACCTACGGAATGCCGACAATTATTACTAATTGCTCTAATAATTATGGTTCCTATCATTTTCCCGAAAAGTTAATTCCTTTGATGTGTATTAATATTCTTTTGGGTAAACCTTTGCCCGTTTATGGTGATGGTCAAAATGTTCGAGATTGGTTATATGTGCGGGATCATTGTCAAGCTTTAGATACAGTTATTAACCAAGGAAAAGCGGGAGAAACCTATAATATTGGCGGAAATAATGAAGTAAAAAATATCGATTTAGTCATGATGTTATGTGAGTTAATGAATGAATTAGCTCCCGATTTACCCGTGAAACCTGCTCAGAATTTAATTACTTTTGTCAAGGACCGCCCTGGACATGATCGCCGGTATGCTATTGATGCTAGTAAAATTCGCACTGAATTAGGTTGGCAACCTCAAGAAACGGTAGAGGGGGGATTAAGAAAAACCATTCAATGGTATCTCGATCATCGGGATTGGTGGCAACCTTTGTTATCCAAAGAATATCAAGAGTATTATGGGAAAGTTTACGGTTAGATAAGGGTAAAAACTTTAATCTTAATTTTGGGTGTGTTAGCCAAAACTAACACACTTATTACTTTAGCTAGATTAATATTTTAATTGTCAGTGATTAAGATCACAGAAAAATCTCAAAAAAATAGTTAGGTTTGAGAGATAATAGGAGCAGATCAGGCTAAGACTGGTAATCTTGACTTTTTATTAGCAGCAACTATGGCTTATAAAAGAAATTATCGCCGCCGTAAGAATCGGCAATCGGGAAGGACAATTCCAGGGATTTTCATCTTTTTAGTTTTAATGTCCGTTGGGATGGCATTTAAAAACCAAAGTTCTCAACTGCTCAGGAATTTTCAATCATTTAAACCAGCCAATAACTTAATTTATAATACTAATAATCTGCAACTTTCTCAGCCAATTATTCCTGGGAATAATCACCAAGTTAGACAGGGAAATTATCAAAATATTGATCGTCTAGCTCGCAGCATCAATTACCAAGGAAATTCTCTATCAGAATTAGCAACAATTCTATCTAAATATGCCAAAACAGAAGCAGAAAAAGCCCGCATTATTTACGTTTGGATTACCCATAATATTACCTACGATGTGGCAAGTTTTTTAAGGGGTAATTACGGTGATGCGAGTCCTTATGTGGTTCTCAAAAATCGTTTTGCTGTCTGTTCAGGGTATGCCAATCTTTATCAAGCTTTAGCAGAAAAAATGGGATTAAAATCAGCAGTTGTTATCGGTTATGCTAAAGGATTCGGCTATCTAGTGGGCAATGCTAGTGATGCTAACCATGCTTGGAATACTGTCAGAATTAATAATGCTTGGTATCTAATTGATGCAACTTGGGGTGCGGGAGTAGTCAATAACAATCAATTTCAACGGCAATTTAATCCTCATTATTTTGCTACTCCACCCGCACAATTAATTTATAGTCATTTCCCCGAACAAACTCAGTGGCAATTATTACCGAAAGTTTATAGAAAACAACAATTTGATTCTTGGCCGATTGTGACATCACAATTTTTTCGAGATGGCATAAAATTAGTCAATCACAATAGTTATAATATCCAGTCTTCAGGAATAACAGAAGTTATTTTACAAGTTCCTCCTCACACCCAGATTTCTGCTCAATTGCAGCAAAATAATTTACCTATCAATAGCCATTTACCCTTAATTCAAAGAGTCAATGGACAAGCAATAATTAAAGTTTCCTTTCCCCAAGCTGGAAGTTATGATTTGATGGTTTTCTCTAAAAATAAATCCGATAAAAATAACTTTAATCATGCTTTATCCTATCGAATCACCAGCAATGCTAAGGGTGTTTCTATACCGAAAACCTATGCTACTTTTGAAGAAAACAATGTCTATCTTTATAGTCCCACAATAGCCAAATTAACTAAGAATCAATTGGTAAATTTTAAAATCGAAGTACCTAATGCTTTAGATGTGGTTATCATTGATCAATCATCGGGTAACTGGACTCCTTTAACTAAGTCAGGTAATTTATTTTTCGGTAATGTTAAAGTTGGTTCAGGAAAGATAACTATCGCTGGCAAGTTTACCGAGGGTAATAACTACGCTAGTTTAGTTGAGTACGAGTAATTTGTCTTTGAGTCATTAAGGAGCAAAAGAATGAATCTTGATACTTTTAACAACTCTCAGAAAATCCTTATCGAAGATGATAATAGTGTATTGATGTTTGAAAATGAAGAAGTTATTTTAGTGAAAAAATTTAAAGAAAAAATCCAGGCAGATTTTTTGGAGTATATCGGCAACTTTAATTCCCAGGGAAGACTAAGAACACATATATCAAATAGTTCTTCTACATTTGGTCAAATTAATAAAATTGAATGGTTTCATTATCCGAGTGAAGGGAAGGATTGTAAAGTATTAATACTGGGAGAGAAAGACTGGAGAACAGGAAAAGTTAAAACTTCTGGAGAATGTACTTTTTCTGGTGTTTTAGAAAAACTGCCTCAAAAATTAGGTGAACATGAGGAGGAATTTCTGCGGGAATTACAAAAACAGGGATTTGAGAATTTAAATGAAACTCGTCAAATAAAAATTACCCTAGAATTTATTCCTGAAGAAAGCACAATTGAGCAAGAACCAGAATCACCCCTAGAGGAGATTCGGCAAATGCTGCGAGAAAATCCCGAAAAAACTAACTTCAATTCCTGAAAAACTAATTAGGTAATAAGGAAAATAAATTAAAGCAATCTCCTGTCTCCTGTCTCCTCTCTCCTGTCTCCTGCTGTAATTATCATGGCAAAAACTCCGAGAATCCCGATTCCGATCGAAGTGAGAAAATATGTTTATCAAAGGGATAATTATCAATGTCAGAGTTGCGGTAAACCCGAAAAATTGTCCCAACTTTCCATAGATCATATAATTCCCTTAGCTTTAGGTGGCAGTAACGACATTAGTAACCTGCAAACCCTTTGTTTATCCTGTAATCGCCACAAAAAAGACCATTTAGACCCTCGTTTTCGGCGTTATTTTCAATAATATGCAATGGCTGCCGACCGTTCCCTCGATCGCCACTTGTGGAAATACCGTCCGGATGAGTTAGAATCGGAAAGGAGAATTTTTTAGTAACCATGATCAAATTACGTCTAAAACGCTTTGGCAAAAAACGCGAAGCCAGTTATCGTATCGTTGCGGCCGTTAGCACCAGTCGTCGCGATGGTCGTCCCCTAGAGGAATTAGGATTTTACAATCCCCGCACCGATGAAGTGCGTCTGGATGAAGAAGGGATTATCCGACGCTTACAACAAGGAGCGCAACCAACGGACACCGTACGCAGCATTCTCACCAAACAGAAAATTTTCGAGAAAATCAATGCCTAGTACCCCCAACTATCTCGAACTGGTGAAATTTATTATCGAGCCGTTTTTGGAAGAGCCGGCCAGTCTGAGATTGGATATCGAGCGCTGTAAGGAAAATCAACGTCTTTGGGTGCGTGTAGCCTTCGATGATGCCGATAAAGGCAAAGTTTACGGTCGGGGAGGACGCAATTTACAGGCGATTAGAACTACCCTAGAAATGGCGGCCGCGAGTGTGGATCGCTCTCTTTATCTAGAAGTCTATGCGGCTGAAAATGAAGGCGAACAGCGCCGCACCCGTCGTTCTAATGGTAACTTTGAAGGTACGGAAAGAAGACCGAGCAATCGCCGACCACCCGCACCCCGGCAGCCGAACAACTAACGAGCGATTTTAGGAAAACAGGGAAGGGGTTTCAACCTCGACCCTCTCCAGTTGCTCTAATTGCTGCCAAACTTTGGCGAGTAAAGTGGTTAATCCGGCTCCTGTCACGGCGGAAATAGTCAAAATCTCGGCATTGGTTATTTTAGCAAACTGCTTTTGATAGTTATCTATCGTTTCCTCGTCCACAGCATCAATTTTGTTGAAAACCAGTATTTGCGATCGCTTTTCTAATCCCCGACCATAGGCGGCTAATTCCCCTTGAATAATTTGATAATCGGCGATCGGGTCTTCTGATGTCAAGGAGACAAGATGAATTAACAGGCGTGTGCGTTCGATATGGCGTAAAAATTCGTGTCCTAAGCCGATTCCTAGGTGCGCTCCCTCGATTAATCCAGGAATATCGGCGAATACCGTCCCATCTCCCGTGGGTTTGCGTACCACTCCCAAGTTAGGAATGAGAGTCGTAAAGGGATAATCGGCGATTTTGGGACGAGCAGAGGAAACGGCCGAGATTAGGGTGGATTTCCCCGCATTGGGCAGCCCGATCAGGCCTACTTCCGCTAATAACTTCAATTCTAGGCGTAAATGGCGTTTTTCTCCCTCTAAACCGGGTAAAGCGTATTCGGGTGCGCGATTATTATTACTTAAAAAGTGGCGGTTGCCTAATCCCCCTTTTCCCCCGGCGGCCACGATTAAAGTCTGTTCGGGAGTTACCAAATCGCCGATAATTGCCTCGCTATCGAGATCGTAAACCACTGTACCACAGGGAACTTTAATAATGCGATCGCTACCGTTGGCCCCGGTGCAGTTGTTGGGGCCGCCCCGTTTGCCGTCATCGGCCTTAAAATAGCGACTATACTGGAAATCTAGCAAGGTTTGCAGGTTCTGAGTCGCCACGAAAATCACCGAACCACCTTTTCCCCCATTACCTCCGGCCGGACCGCCGGCGGGGACGTATTTTTCCCGACGGAAAGCGACAATTCCATCACCTCCCTTACCCCCTTCTACTTCTATTTCGGCGCGATCAATAAACTGCATAAGATTAAGTAGTTAAAGTGAAAAAATGCTCAAGATCATTGCTTGTTCTACAAATACTGTGGCGTATTCTCAGGCAATTTGTGTTTGTTCCCTAGTTATTTCAATAACTTGATCATAATCTCCTAATTGTCGTAAATCATAGGTAATTCTTAACGCTTTTGATAGTTCTAATGGTAATTCCCCTGTTTGAATAAAATGTTGAGAAAATTGCTGTCGTACCCCTCGATGACTGCGAGTATTGATATTTTTAACTATTAACAGAGCTTGGACTGTACAATAAATGGCATAATAGCAACGAGAAATACAAGCACGATAATAATTTTTTTCAAGTAATAGGGTGGCCGCTTCTAATTCTTCATTAGCTTGATTGATATAGGACGAAATTTGGTTTTGGTTCACAGGAAAATCCCTTCTCGGCGAATATTGTCCATTAATGGGGTTTGTCGATGAACAAAGTCTTCATCGGCGATGGGAATCAAAGAAATGAAGGTATTATATTTAAGGTCTAGTTGAGTAGCGATGTCTGCCATCCGAATCACTTCATCTCCAGGGGAAATGGGGCCTTTTAATACGACCATAATATCAATATCTGAGTCCTCATTGGCGTTACCCCGCGCTTGTGAACCAAAAAGGATGAGTTTTACTAACCGTTTTCCATAAAACTTTGCTAATTCTTGGCGAAATTCTTGTAGTATAGGCATTAGGGTTTGTAATTGAGCCATTGTTTTATTAGCTAGAAATTATTGTATTTGGCCAAAAAATGTATTATGGTGGACTGGCTTCTGCTGATCGTAGCACTTCTAATTGATTTATGAGCATCACCGCCACCAGCGACTAACATCCCTAATACTTTGATACACTTCTCTTAAAGCAACCTCCCCCCCCAAATGAAGGATTAAAGGGACTAAATGGGGAATAGTTTCGAGGAAATGAGGACGGGTGATAGTACCCAAAGCCTGAAGGGTTGGGAACATCTCATTTTGGATTTTGGATTGGGGGATTGTCTGTGTGAGCCAGTTTCAGGAGAAAACTTCCCATCTGTAGAAGGCGATTGGCGAAAATGGGATGCTCCCATCGCCATTGCTGTTTTAATAAAGTCGAGGTTGAAAATTATCGGGAATATCTAATTCAAATACTTGGTCATGAATCCGAGCCACATAAAACCCTTCTTGCAGAATTTTTTCCCGTAATCCTGGGGATAAATCAACCGCTGCTAATATGCCATAG
>NZ_JADBSA010000185.1:0-3110 GCF_020246945.1 Microcystis sp. M113S1
CGGCCTTGAACGAGTAAAACTTTCTAGGAAATAAGGTGGAACATGAGATTTTTTCGACTTGTTCAAAGTGGCCGGAGGGCATTCGGACACTGAAAACGGACGGGTCGAAAGTGTCAGACTTAAGCAATTAAGCGTTTTTCGCTATCTGCGTCAACCCCGTTCAGCGACCACCCTAAAAAAGTGGCGTGGTGAGGAATCGCCGTCCGTTTTACGGCGGCGAGGATGTCAACCTTGATCTTACCGCCATGCAGAGATATATTCGATCGCCCCTAGCCCTAACCCTGAGCATCAGCCTCTTAGCTAATTTTTTAACCGCTTGTAATAATGCCCAAACCCCAGATAACAACGCCTCTAGCCCCACCACCACTGCCCCCGGGGATCAGGGCTTAAAATTAGGGGCTTTACTGCCCATTACCGGAGATTTAGCCGCTATTGGTCAAAATATGCCCGAAGCAGCCGCCCTAGCGGTAGAGACTATCAATGCCTGTGGTGGAGTCAATGGCAAACCAGTCACCCTCGTGAAAGAAGATGACCAAACCGATCCCGCCGCCGGTGCTTCAGCGATGACGAAACTAGCGGAGGTGGATAAAGTAGCCGGTGTGATCGGTTCCTTTGCCAGTAGCGTCTCAGGAGCAGCCGTCGATGTGGCGGTGAGAAATAAAGTTATGTTAGTCTCTCCGGGTAGCACCAGTCCTGTATTTACTGACAGGGCGAAAAAAGGCGATTTTCAAGGTTTTTGGGCGCGGACGGCTCCCCCGGACACCTACCAAGCTCAAGCTTTAGCGGTCCTAGCTAAGAAAAAGGGTTTTCAAAATGTGGCCACCGTCGTGATCAATAACGATTATGGAGTCGGATTTGAACGGGAATTCGTGAGCGCTTTCGATAAATTAGGCGGCACTATCACTAATAAGCAAAATCCTGTCCGTTATGACCCGAGAGCTGCCACTCTCGATAGTGAAGCGGCAGCTGCCTTCGCTAACCAACCGGATGCTGTAGCGGCAGTCCTTTACGCTGAAACGGGCAGTTTATTACTGCAAGCGGCCTATAAACAGGGATTGACCAAAGGAGTTACCGTCCTCCTCACCGATGGGGTTTTTTCGGAAGATTTCACCAAACAGGTGGGGAAAGGAACCGATGGTAAGTCAATTATTGCTGGGTCCCTAGGCACGGTCCCCGGGGCCGACGGTCAAGCTTTAAGTGCTTTTACTACTCTCTGGAAGGAAAAAACTGGCAAGGATGTCACCGCTTTTGTTCCCCATACTTGGGACGCGGGGATTTTATTGATGTTAGCAGCCGAGGCGGCTAAATCTAACACTGGTGAAGGGATTCAAAGCAAGATTCGTGAGGTGGCTAACGGTCCGGGGACGGAAGTAACCGATGCTTGTCAAGCCATGGAAATGATTCGCAAAGGCGAGGATATTAACTATCAGGGGGCCAGTGGCAATGTGGATATCGATGAAAATGGCGATGTGGTCGGTAGTTACGATGTCTGGACTGTCAAGGATGACGGGACTCTCAAGGTTATCGATCAGGTGACACCTAATCAGTAATCAGTAATCAGTGATCAGGAGGCAGAAGGCAGGAGGTAGGGGATAGGGTGATAGGGATTTAGGGGTTTAGGGAAATTTCAGCCAAATGCTCCACTTCCCCACTACTTCACTACCCCACTTCATAATTCATCATTCATACTTTGTGCTTTTTGTCAAAAAAACTTTTTTTTTTGCAACAAAACTACACAAAAAAAAGATCATCTTTGTGGGTCAAATTGACTCATTTACCTGTCTTAATTAGGGTCTGCTGAAAAAGTTTTTCCTAGGGGCAGGGTGTAGGGTGTAGGGTGTGGGGTGTGGGGTTTTACAGATTTTGAGGGGGTCAATTACCTAATTTTCAGGGAAAAAGTCCCTGAATTTCCCCAACAGTCTTATGGGATGAAAATTCGACCGATTCCCATATAGTTTTCTAGATCAAATAAAATCTCAATCAAGCGGGTAGCACATCTTTGCCGATAGCTACTTTCATCAAAGCGCTCAGGGTTTCCAATTGTCAGAATTGGCAGGGAAGCGGGTGTATTTTCTTCACGTATGGTTTGTTCCAGCGAATCAATTCCTTTCATATTTCGATTTGCTGTAATTAAAATCATCTGAGTGTTTTGAGCAAATTGCCAAACAACCCGATCACTACTATCCATCGGCAATCCAACATCCTGAAAGGTGAAGAAGCGGATGGGCAAAAGATCAAGCCATCCTTCTGCTGAGAGGGTTCCCCAGAATAAAACAACATCGCCCGTTAAGTTGTAGTCAATCAGAAAGTTCATGATTGAGATTCAATGCGTGCTTTCCACTCTTGAAGCTTCGCACGAATGGTTTCTTGACCAGGCTTAGGGGGTATCGCCGCAATCTTGGCAAATCGCTCACGATTTCGCTCTTCCCAGTATTGACGAATTTCTGTCGCTGTCTGCAAGCATTCTTGATACTCGGCTTCAACCTCAGTACAATGAGTCTCAATGTATGCTAGGGCTGAATCAATCTGTCTATCATTAAGACCAAGTTTTTCACGAATCAGCTTGGGCGGGTACTGAGCCTTTAGGTAATCCATAACATCATAAAGGGTAATTCGCGTACCGGCGATTGTCAATCCACGCTCTGTACGAATAATAGCTGATTGCCCGTTGGATACCAGAACCATACTCATAACCTTCTAGAATTTCATCGAAAATTTGGGTCTGAAACCCCGCCGTTTTACGGCGGCTTTGCTGTTAAATATGAGCATCGTTTACGAAATATATGCTAAAATGTGAGACATGGAAAAAGCCTACTCGTTTCGATTTTACCCCACACCAACACAAGAGTCGCTATTGCGGCGCACATTGGGCTGTGTAAGATTAGTTTACAATAAAGCTCTCCACGAACGAACACAAGCTTGGTACGAAAAGCAAGAAAGAGTAGGCTACGCTCAAACTTCTTCAATGTTGACCGATTGGAAAAAGCAAGAAGAATTAGACTTTCTCAATGGAGTAAGCTGTGTACCTTTACAACAAGGGTTAAGACATTTACAAACAGCTTTTACCAATTTCTTTGCTGGTCGTACTAAGTATCCTAACTTTAAGAAAA
>NZ_JADBSA010000186.1:0-10325 GCF_020246945.1 Microcystis sp. M113S1
TCCGAAAGTCCTTGACTTGTTTCAGTTTTTCTATTAAGCTCAACATATATTTAAAAAGTTGGCGGTCACTTTTCATTTTACAAAGACAGTGATCGCTTTTACTTTTGATATTCTGATGGGAGAATGAAACAGCCCTACCCTTAATCCCCCCTTGACAAGGGGGGTATCTGGCAATTTTTAACATCTACCTACTTAGGGCTTGCTGAATAATGGTAAAACCCTTTTAAAATAAAGCTTTTGACCTGTTAAAGTCCGATGTTAGTGCAAGAAAATAGGATTGGGACTTTCAAAAACCTTGCATTATCTTTCTTATAGTACATCGCTTGGTACAAAAAACAAGGGCAACAAAGCCTGAAACTCCTGACTCCTGACTCCTGACTCCTGACTCCTACCCCCACCGAAAAACTTTTTCAGCAGACCCTACTTAGAAATAATTTTACTTGAAGAAGGTTTCCCTAGAAAAAAAGTCTAGGTGCGATCGCTATTAAGTCAACCGCACCCCAAACTAATACAAATGCTCACATCTAGCTAACATCATCGTGAGCGAAACGATTATAGAGGAAGTCGAGGGCATAGTTACGCAGACGATAATATTCAGGATCCTCCATAATTCTCTCCCGATCGCGGGGACGGGGGAAATGAATATTCATCACTTCGCCGATTTTTGCTTCCGGTCCATTGGTCATCATCACCAGCTTATCAGCGAGGAAAAGAGCCTCATCGATATCGTGGGTAATCATCAACACCGTACAGCGTTTATCTTGCCAGATTTTCAGCAATTCTTCCTGTAATTCCTCTTTGGTAATCGCATCCAAAGCGCCGAAAGGTTCATCAAGAATCAACACTTCGGGACGGATAGAAAGAGCGCGAGCGATCGAAACCCGTTGTTTCATCCCCCCGGAGATTTGGGGAGGGGTTTTATCCATAGCTTCGGTTAAACCCACCATAGCTAAATGTTCGCGCACGATCGAGCGTTTTTGCGCTTCCGGGGCATTGGGAGACACCGCATCTACCGCGAGATAGACATTTTCAAAAACACTTAACCAAGGCAATAAAGCATAGTTTTGAAACACTACCATGCGATCGGGCCCGGGTTTAGTAATTTTCTTACCGTTAACTTTAACAATGCCATCGGTGGGAGAAGAAAAACCCGACACCATATTTAATAGCGTCGATTTACCGCAACCAGAGTGACCGATCACGCAGATAAATTCACCT
Organism: Microcystis sp. M113S1; assembly: GCF_020246945.1. Taxonomy (NCBI): domain Bacteria; kingdom Bacillati; phylum Cyanobacteriota; class Cyanophyceae; order Chroococcales; family Microcystaceae; genus Microcystis; species Microcystis sp. M113S1. The sequence continues at coordinate 1,219 of NZ_JADBSA010000186.1, forward strand.
TCATTGATGCTGAGATTAACGTCCTTGAGGACGGTGTAGGGGCCTCTAGGAGTGGGGTAAACCTTAGAAACTCCTTCAATGGTGACAAAAGCTTCTTTAGTGGGGGTCTGGGTTGCTCGGTTAATTGTGTCGGTAGTGGTGTACATAATTATAGTCGCTAAAAAGTCGAAAGACAGGTAGAAAGTGGCAGAGTTGCAGGGCTTAATCCAATGGGATCATATTTTAGAGGTAAAAGGGGAGAAAATCTCCCCTTTTACCTCTGGTTAGGCGATTTTACGGGGTTCCACCGCAGTAGGACGAGCATCAATAGCCACTTCGGCCATGGTGATGTTTTGTTTGATCTCTAAACTATTGAGATAACCGATCGGATCCTCGGCATCAAACTCGATACCATCGAATAAAAGGATCGGTGTGCGACGATATTTAATATCCCCTAGACCCAATTCCCGGACTGCGGTACTAAAGACACCCACCCGACAGACGCGTTCGAGAATTTCTACCCAGTTACGGGGGAAAGGAATGTGGCCCCAGCGCGCCATTTGGGTCATCATCCAGAGGTGTTCGGTACGACTGGGACGATTTACCCCTTCTCCATAGAACAGATGGTGTGCATATTCTTTCATCGGTTGATCGAGACTGCACGCGTAGGAGTTGGGATCACCCAGTTGGATATAATCGATATTGGTACTAAGGTACTGACGACTGGCGAGGATTTGACGAATTTCTTCCTGATTCCCTTCCTCGGCACAGTAGCGACAACCTTCCAGCAGTGCTTTGACTAAAGCGACATGGGTATTAGGGTATTTATTGGCCCAATCTTCCCGGACTCCCAGGGCCTTACCCGGGTGGCCCTGCCAGATTTCTAAGTCGGTAGCGACGGTGTAACCGATACCTTCCATGGCGGCCCGTAGATTCCAGGGTTCACCGACACAGTAACCGTCAATACTGCCGGTTTTCAGGTCAGCTACCATTTGGGCCGGGGGAATAGTTTCGAGGTGAACATCTTTATCCGGGTCAATACCAGAGGCTGCTAACCAGTAACGCAGGAGCAAATTGTGCATGGAGGAGGGGTGAACCATGCCAAAAATATGGCGCTGCTCCCGGGATTCCAATAGCATCTGTTTTAAAGCATTACCGTCAATCACTCCCTCGTCATAGAAGCGTTTAGCGAGGGTGACACCGTTACCGTTACGAGTCATAGTCAGGGCGCTGACAATCGGCAAAGGTTGCTCCTGATAACCACCGACGGTTAACCAGGTGGGCATTCCTGAGGGCATTTGCGCCCCGTCGAGGAATCCCCCCGCGATCCCGTCCACAATGCCCCGCCAACTGGTTTCCCGGACTAAATTCACCTCATCTAGACCATGTTTAGTGAAGAATCCCTTTTCTTTGGCCACTGCTAGGGGAGCGCAAGCGGTGAGGGGAACAAAACCGATTTCTAGATTGACTTTTTCTAAACCGTGACGGGCAATAACTTCGACCTTGCGAGCGCGCAGTTTTTTGATCCGTTTTTGTTGGTTGAGGAAATAGATAATTTCGCTCCGGAGACTGTAGTAACTGGGGTGTTCTACCACTTCCATGCGTTTGCGGGGACGGGGGATATCTACTTCCAAAATACCGCCAATTTTTGAGCCGGGACCGTTGGTGAGCATGACGATGCGATCGGATAATAACACCGCTTCATCCACATCGTGCGTCACCATTACCGAGGTCATTTCGTATTCTTCGCACAGCTGCATTAACTGTTCCTGTAGATTACCTCTAGTCAGGGCATCTAACGCGCCAAAGGGTTCGTCTAAAAGTAGCACTTTCGGACGGATGGCTAGGGCGCGAGCGATCGCTACCCGTTGTTTCATCCCCCCCGATAATTCGTTGGGACGTTTATCCACTGCATGACGAAGATTGACCAGATCGATATATTTTTCGACTTCGGCTTTTCTTTCGGTTTCTGATAGTTGAGCGAGAACTTGATCGACGGCCAGAGTGATATTTTCTTTGACGGTTAACCAGGGCAAAAGGGAATAGTTTTGGAAGACTACCATGCGATCTGGCCCTGGTTTTTTAATGCTTTGACCTTGCAAAGTCACCACTCCTTCCGTGGGCAAGTCTAAACCAGCGATCATGTTTAAGAGGGTAGATTTTCCGCAACCAGAGTGACCGATGAGGGAGATAAATTCCCCTTTTTTGATCTGTAAATTAATCCCTTTCAAGGCCACATATTCACCGCCACCACTGAGGGGGAAGACCTTATCAATGTTATCGACAGCGACAAACAAACTCATAGTTTTTTCTCCTTAAATTTCCTCAAGTTTCAGTTATTTATAAATGGGGAAATTTTCCCCATTTATCCCCTATTGACGAACGATTTGATTTTGCAACCAAGCCATAAAGCGATCGAGTAATAAACCCACACCACCGATATAAAACAGCGCGAGAATAATATCACTGATGTAGTTATTTTGGTAGGCATCCCAGATAAAGAAACCGATACCGACGATACCCGACATAACAATTTCAGCGGCGATAATCGCTAACCAAGCTAAACCGATCGCAATTCTCAAACCAGTGAAGATGTAGGGAAGTGCCGAGGGAATTAATATCTTGAAGAAGAATTTTTTGCTGGACAATTGCAAGACTTGTTTAACGTTGATATAGTCTTGGGGAATTTGTTGGACACCGACGGTAGTATTGATCAAAATCGGCCAAACTGCGGTAATAAAGATAACGAATAAAGCGGCGGGTTGGTTTTGTTGTAAAGCGGCCAAAGATAGGGGAACCCAAGCGAGAGGAGGAACTGTTCTCAGGAATTGAAAAAGGGGATCGAGTGCCTTATTTAAGAAAGAATTTAAACCGACCATAATCCCCACTCCAATACCCACCACTGCGGCAAAAAAATAACCGATTAATACCCGTTGCAGACTCGCTAAAGTTTGCCAGAATAGTCCCTTATCAATACCTCCACGATCAAAGAAAGGATACATTAAATAAGTACGAGTCCGTTCATTGGTGATTAGGTCAGATGGGGGGGGTAATTTGATTAATCCCAGCATCGAAACTAATTGCCAAACAATCAGAAAACCCAAGGTACCGATAATAGGGGGAAGAATATCTTGGGAATGCTTTTTCCAGAATTTACCGAAGTTGAAACCACCGTTACTTTTTCTGCTGACGCTACTTGCCATTTTGCCGTTTTCCTTTGTTGAAGATAAAGTTACTTGATTGGGGAGAGAAGAAAACACTTTTGGGATTAATAGACTAGATATTTTATGACCCTAGCCTACCGGGAAAAACTCGCTATTTTTTGATCTCCAAACTATCGAGATAAGCTTGGGGATTAGCGGGGTCAAAAGTTTTGCCATCAAAGAATTTTTCGACACCGCGGGAGGTACTGGTGGGAATATCGGCTGCGGCAACTCCTAATTCTGTAGCTGCCGCTTTCCAAAGATCCTCGCGGTTAACTTTGTCGATTAATGCTGAGGCAGTGGTTAAAGTTTCTTTCGGCAAGAAACCCCAACGAACACTTTCGGTTAAAAACCAGAGATCATGACTCTTGTAGGGATAGGAAACGCTACCAGCAGGATCTTTCCAGTAGAAAACCCCTTTATTTTTGTCGGTGATTTCCGGTTTACCGTCACCCATTTTCTGTATTCCTTTGAGGGGACCGGCGATAAGTTCTTCTTTGAGGTTGAAATAAGCCGGTTTAGCGAGAATTGCCGCCGCTTCTGCTCGATTTGCCTCTTGATCTAGCCATTGCTGCGCTTCCATAATTCCTTTTAATAGTGCCTTGGTGGCTTTCGGGTTTTTATCCACCCAATCGGCGCGGATAGCGAGGTATTCTTCCGGGTGATAGGGCCAGATTTCTGCGGTTAAAGCTGACATAAAACCGATCTGATCAGCCACAATTCTCGCCGGCCAAGGATCGCCGGTACTAAACGCATCCATGGTTCCCGTTTTCATGTTGGCCACGGTTTGGGCGGCAGGAACCGCAATTAGGTTAACATCCGTATCGGGGTTAATACCACCGGCGGCTAACCAGTAACGAATCCAGAAGTCTTGGTTAGCTTTCGGGAAAGTATAGGCGGCTTTGAAGGGAGTTCCCGTCGTTTTCATGCCGAGGATGTAATCTTTGGCGGGTTTCAGGTCTAAACTGATATTTTTGCCCTCGTGTTTACTTGCGATCGCAATTCCGTTACCCTGGGTGTTTAACTGCGCTAACACATACATGGGGACTTTAACGTTATTTTTGGTGATTAGTCCCTCGGAAATTAGGTAAGGCATGGGCATTTGCCACTGTCCCCCGTCAATTCCGCCCGCATCTGCGCCAATTTCGACGTTATCCCTAGCGGATCCCCAGTTTGCTTGTTTGGAGACTTCCACATCGGGCATCCCATGTTTAGCGAAAAAGCCTTTTTCCTTGGCAATAATTAAAGGTGCGGCCTCAACGATAGGAATATAACCTAATTTAATTTTGGTGGTTTCAGGAGCTTGTTCGGGGGCGATGGCGACGGGAGAAGCAACCGGGGAAGCGGGTGTAGTGCTGGCAGTTCCACCCGTACTGTCGGGGGGATTACCCAGACAACCTTTGAGGACAACAGCCCCTGCCGCTGAAACTGCCGCCGTGGTTAAAAATTTCCGTCTCGAAAAATTGGACATGGAATTCTCCTGCCTGCTGCTAAAGCAAATATGTGTGCTGAATTATGGGGAAAGGAATCCCTCGCTAAACTTTCCCTCTAGCCCGTGCTATAGAAATTTAGCTATGGAATATTGAGTCTCAATTGAACTTACTAAATAAGTCTAGCGGAATTTGGAAAAAATAATTAATCCGATCGAGAATTTTATTTACAAAAATTTAATTCGATTGATAAGAATTAATTAAGACCATTGATATATCTAGGGTCTGCTGAAAAAGTTTTTCGGTGGGGGTTGGGGGTTGGGGGTTGGGTGTTAGGGGTTGGGGTGTAGGGTTTTACCACCTGAATTTTCCCCCTGATCACTCCCATGCCTGAGACTTTTTGATTGACAAAAAGTCTAAAAGTCTTACCCAACAAGGTTTTTAGATTTATTCAGCAGACCCTATCTAGTTTCTAGGCACTTAAGCCTGTCTGTGGACTTGGGGTGATGGGGAGTGGGGAAGTGGGGAAGTGGGGAGGTGGGGGAGGTTGGGGAAGTGGGGAGGTTGGGGAAGTGGGAAGTGGGGGAAGTGGGGAGGTGGGGGAAGTGGGGAAGTGGGGAGGTTGGGGAAGTGGGGGAAGTGGGGAAGTGGGGAAGTGGGGAGGTGGGGGAAGTGGGGAAGTGGGGAAGTGGGGAGAAACAATAAAATGAGCCAAGGGTGAGTTTTAGGAATGCGGCTCCTTCCGGCTTGGTAGAATGGACAATATGCTTTCACCCCAAAGTAATGACCAGATCTAAAAAGCCGAAATCACCGAACTCCTCTGATTCGCCCACCTCACCTTCCTTGGCTCTCTCTTCCCTACATTTTCGTTTCCAAGCTTTAGAGGAGGAGCATCAGTGGCTCCTCAAGCAGATTGGCAGAAAGCGCAACGAACTGAAGAAATTCCTCGACCAGATGCGTTCCCTGGCGACGGAGATTTTTCAGAGAGGGCAACCCCTCTATCAAAAACTTACCGACCTCGACCGCGAAATACACGCCCTTTTTGACGAAATCCTCACTGCTAGAAAATTGGGGCAGCAGACAAAAAAAAGGATTCTCGGAATTTACGAGACACTTCAGTTAACGGGGGTGATTAGCCCAAAATTTGAGGATGGAGATGAAGAACTAGACGAACTTTTCGGAGACGAAGAGTCGGAAGGATCATCGGAGCAATCCGCGCAGGATTTCTTCTCTGGGGAAGACTCCTATGGCCGTCACGATGATGGAGCAGAGATATCACCTGAAAGCTCGCCTAAATCTCCTGAATCTAGACAAATACGCCGCACTTTCCTGAGAATGGCTGAGATTTTTCACCCCGACAAGGTTACGGATCCCGAAACTCGGATGCGTCACAACGAGATTATGAAGGAAGTCAACCGTGCCTATAAAGAGGGAGATATTGCCAGACTGCTGGAAATCGAACGACAGCATCAAATGGGAGACTCTTTCGAGGTTGAAGGCTCATCGGAAAGCGACCTCAAACGACAGTGCGAGAGGGTTGAAACCAATAACGAACTACTCAAAAAGCAATACGAGAACCTGAAAAGAGAACTGCGCTCGGTGCGAAATACCCCGGAAGGCGAGATGGTGAGGGCCAGTCGCGCTTGTGAGAAGGATGGCATCGACCCGATTGAGCAAATGCTAGAGGAGATGAAATTACAAGTTCAATCCACCGAAAAAATCTATAATTTTGTCCGTGACTTTCGCGATAAAAAGATAACGGTTAAAGAGTTTCTGCGCGGACCGGTCAGGATGGGCAGAAGCCCGGAAGAGATGGAAGACATTCTTGATCAACTTCTGGAGCAACTTCGCGGAATCAGCCGTTAAAGAGAGAAAGCCAGTATTTAGGGTATGCGGCAAAAAGTTTTTCCTGGGGGCTGAGTGTAGGTTTTTACCTAATTTTCAGGGAAAAAGTCCCTGAATTTTCCCCCCGATTATTCCTATATCTGGCACTTTTTGATTTTCAAAAAGTCTCAAAGTCTTAGCCAACAAGGTTTTTAGATTTATTCAGCAAACCCTATGTATTCTCGAATTAGTTAGGCGATTAGCTTTAACGCCAATTTTCCCACGATAATCCTTGAATACGAGCAAATTCTTGGGGATTGGCCGTAATTAATTTAAGATTATGAGTAATCGCCGTTGCACCTATTAACAGATCGTAAGCACCAATGGGAGTCCCGGATTGTTTGAGAGCTGCTCTAATTTGAGCGGCGCAAATGGCTTCTTGATTGCCAAAGGCAAGAATTGAGAGAGAAGCAAGAAATTCGTCAAGAATGGGTCTTATTTTCTTTGCCTTCGCTGGATTAAGAAATAGTCCATATTCGATTTCCATTAAAGTTATCGCAGAAACGGCAATTTCCCTAGGAGAGTGATTTTTAATCTGCACTAGAGTGTTGCTATCACCTTTGACAAAATCACTAATCGTACAAGTATCGAGTAAAACCAGCACTAAATCACCTCATCTTCTCTAGGTGGGGAAAGTTCCTCTCTATAAGCTTCAAAAATAATACCATCACTTACCCCTTGAAAATTAAGGATAGTTGACGACCATTGCGACTGTTCTTTTGTGGTAATTAAAAGCTGTATTGCTTCTCGAATCAAAGCATTCTGGGATTTGCCTGTAGAGCGAGATAAAGCCTGTAGTTGCTGACTTAATTCATCTTCCAGATAAAGGTTGAAGTTCATAACTTAAATTAAGCAAGTATCAATTAACTTTATTATAACAGGATAAATTCTTTCTTTTCTGGGCTGAGATATTTATCAGCATTTACTATGCTAATAGCAAACTGATCAGCTGTTTGAGCAACTTTACTACCCATAATATCACACCACCTTCCCAACTGATAACCGATAACTCTTGAGTAACGCACAGAAAACGGGTTTCTCCGAGAAACCCGTTTTCTACTCAAATAATCAGTTTTTAATAACCATATTTAGTATTAGTTAATTGTCCAACCGTCTTTTTTAATGGTATTTCCCACAAGATTATGGCAGTAATCCGCGGGATGCCATGGCTACAGTTCCCCGCGAAAGGCGCGTTGTAAAAGGGAATTAAAGAGATTTTCGGATTGTTCAAACATTTCAGAATTTTTCTTAATGCTATCTGTCAAGTAATGGCTAACTACGGCGAACTTCTCCTGTAAATCAATTGGCGGAACGGGGATCTCAAAATTCTTCATAATTGTCGTATTGAGATTAGGTTGAGTTCCGTCAGGTGCGATCGCTCGAAAATGTTCGGTAATAGAATTCAGTAATTTCAGCAAAAATATTTGATTTATAGATTTATCTAAATCAGAAAAAGCTAACCAACCATCATGAATACACCCCGCAATTTTTAGAATTCTTGCAAATCCTAGACTCACACCGCAATTTGCAAAAATCAGAGATCCTGGTTCTAAATAGCGACTTTTCTTGACTCCATCAGGTTTAATAGCTTCAGCAGTTTTGTAAATATATATATCATCCCCCTCTGTAGCATCGCCTATCTTAATCCAAGGGATAGAACCACCTAGATAATCGTTAATTGGTCTTGGAGAACCGCCACGAACAATTGTACATAGGTTTCCTAGTTTTATCTTCTCCCACCCTTTCGGATTAGTAACAGGATCACCGAACATCTCTAGGAAAGTCGATTTTAACAACTCCTCAGTCAACCGAATCGCCTCCTTGCGCTTGCGTCGCACCCCATCCGCTTTATCTAAAATTGCCGCAATTCTTCGCTGTTCTTCGAGGGGTGGGAGGGCAATAGGAATATTATTAGCCGCAGTCTTAGTTAGCTTCCCTCGTGTACTTCCAGTAATAAACGGGGTAACGTCATATCTTTCTAAATGACGGCAGATGTATCTAATATCGACATCTTTTTTGGGTCGCAAAACATGAGCGTGATTGTTAACCCAACATTTTCCCTCCACTTGATAAGCAATAGTCTTATCAGCATCCCCAAAATGCCCTCCGTCTTCCGCTAAAAGTACAAGAGGCTCATCAAAGATATAATCGGCGACGGAGTCCTGCTGACCATTAGCTCCATAATATGGATATGGTCCAGGCACTCGATCTTTTTGAGTAATTGGTTTTCTCTTACTATCGAGGAAATCAACGACTTCTGACAAAGGGCGGTGAGGCCACTTCTTTGTGATTTCTGATGGATAGATCATGATCATCCCAACATCTCCTTTAACGCGTGTAAAACCTGAACAATCTTATTTTCAAACATAAATCAAATATCCTTTCTGTTGACTAAAGCGGTGGGTTACGACGGATTGTTAGATTGACTTTAACGCCTAGATTGTTGCCGTCTAACCCACCCTACTATGAACTACTATGAACTCTTCTCCCCCCTTTTTAAGGGGGGTTGGGGGGGATCGAATGGCGCTTTTATGCTAGTCATCACATCCTCTCCAAAACCTGATCAATCTTATTTTCAAACATAAATCAAATATCCTTTCGGTTGACTAAA
>NZ_JADBSA010000187.1:0-17792 GCF_020246945.1 Microcystis sp. M113S1
AATATCAAGGTCGCCGGAGGACATTCGGAGACTTTAAACGGACGTGGAGGAAAGCGTAAGACTTCTGTTAAAGAAGCAGCATCCCGTGAAGCGTCAACCCCATTCAGCGACCATTCTAAAAAGGTGGCGTGGTGAGGAATCACCGTCCGTTTACGGCGGTGAGGATGTCAATATCTAACTTCCAATTTGGGGAACTGTTTATCGAGGAATTGGGATGGTCCCATCCTCGCGGGAAAAAATCTCTCCCTGTTACCATCGAGAATCAGGAATATAATTGTCAGAGAATCGCGGAAGTGTCGGGAGTGGTGGTATTAGAGGTAAGTCGGGAAGATATCCCCGATAGTCAAACTCGTCAGGAAATTCAGAGACAAGTTACCGAAAGAATAGCTGAAAATCTGCTGATTTTTGTCGATAGCAAACGGACGCGCAGTTTATGGTACTGGGTAAAAAGAGAGGGAAGTAAAAGTCAAATCCGCGACCATCTATATATAAAAGGACAACCGGGAGATTTATTTCTGGGTAAACTAGCGGAATTAGTTCTCGATATCACCGACTTTGAAGATGGGGAACCCTCTGTAGTCGAAATTGCCAAACTCTTACAAAAGGGTTTCGATATCGAAAAGATTACCAAAAAATTTTATCAGGAATTTCAGCGAGAGCATTTACAGTTCCTCCCCTTTATCCAGGGAATCGATCGAGAAAGCGATCGAAAATGGTACACTTCGGTTATTCTCAATCGTTTAATGTTCGTCTATTTCCTGCAGCGCAAGGGATTTATCGATAACGACTTCAACTATCTGCAAAACCAGTTCCAAGCAAGTCAACGACGGGGGGAAAATTTATTCTATCGTCAGTTTCTGCAAACCCTATTTTTTCAAGCATTCGCAAAACCCGAATCCCAACGAGACGCATCTGTAACTGCATTGGTGGGAAAAGTCAAATATCTTAACGGAGGATTATTTCTCCAACATCCCCTCGAAAATATTTATCAAAACATTTGTATTGATGACCAAGCATTTGAGAATATCCTTGATTTATTCTCCCGTTACTCTTGGAACCTTGACGACACTCCGGGGGGACGGGATGACGAAATTAACCCCGATGTCTTGGGATATATCTTTGAAAAGTATATCAACCAAAAAGCTTTCGGTGCTTACTATACCCGTCCGGAGATTACCGAATATCTCTGTGATAGGACGATTAATAAATGGATTGTCGAGAGAAGCAATCAACTTTATCCCCGCAAACAATTTGCCAGTATTTCTGAACTACTAATCAATCTCGATTCTCCCCTCTGTGAGATTTTGATTAAAGATATTCTTCCCCAGCTTTCTATTTTAGACCCTGCCTGTGGTTCCGGCGCTTTTTTAGTGGCTGCGATGAAAACTCTCATCGCGATTTATAGCGGGGTAATTGGAACAATTGAACTGCGAGGAGACAGCAAGTTAAAACAGTGGTTAGCAGCAGTAAGAAAATCCCATCCTTCCCTCGGATATTACATCAAAAAACGGATTATTTCCGATAACCTCTACGGTGTCGATATCATGGAGGAAGCGACAGAAATCGCAAAACTGCGTTTATTTCTTGCTTTAGTTGCTGCCGCGCAATCGGTGACGGAATTGGAACCCCTACCGAATATTGATTTTAATATCATGTCGGGAAATTCCCTCATCGGATTGATTCGCGTGGACGAAAAAAGTTTTAATCTCATGGGAGAGGAAAATATCCTACAATCTCTCACCGCACAAAATTATCAGGCAATTCTCGCAGAAAAAAATCGCAGTATTGAATTATACAAAGAACACGCTTTTCAGTTGGGAGAAGTGGAGGGAACCCCCCAAGAAAACCGTCTCCAGATGTTACGCAATCACATCGAGGATGTTAACCGCGAATCTTTGGTGAAATTAAACCAAATTCTCCTAGATGAGTTTAGCGGTAAGTTGTCAATCAAGTACGAATCCGCACAATTAACGGGAAAAGCAAAGAAACGTTTATTAACTCTCTCCGATATGCAATCCCTGAAACCCTTCCACTGGGGTTATCACTTCGATAAACTGATTACGGAAAAGGGTGGTTTTGATGTGATTATCACTAATCCTCCTTGGGAAGTCTTTAAACCGCAAGCGAAGGAATTTTTTTCTCAGCATAGCGACTTGGTGACTAAAAATAAGATGGACATCAAGACGTTTGAAAAGGAACAGAAAAAACTGTTAACTAATCCCGAAATTGCTCAAGCATGGTTAGATTATCAAAGTCAATACCCCCACGTTAGTCTCTATTTTCGTTCCTCGGAACAATACAAAAATCAAATCTCTATTGTGAATGGTAAAAAGCAAGGGACGGATATTAATCTCTATAAGCTTTTTGTTGAACAATGTTTTAATCTCCTCCATCCCCAAGGTGAATGTGGAATGGTTATTCCCAGTGGAATTTATACCGATTTAGGAACCAAACAACTGCGAGAGATGTTATTTTCTCAAACAAAGGTGACAGGATTATTTTGTTTTGAAAATCGTAAAACAATTTTTGAGGGTGTAGATAGTCGCTTTAAATTTGTTATCCTCTCCTTCGAGAAAAATAAACAAACTCTTTCCTTTCCTGTGGAGTTTATGCGTCACGATGTTGAGGAATTACAACGTTTTCCCCATAAAGACAGTTTAGTAATTAGCGTCGATTTAATCCGCAAACTATCCCCCGATTCCCTCTCGGTAATGGAATTTAAACAGGATATAGATATTCAAATTGCCGAAAAAATGTCTCGTTTTCCCCTGTTAGGAGAAACCCTTCCCGATACATGGAATCTCAAGTTAACATCAGAATTTCACATGACTAATGATAGTTATTTGTTTAAAACTGAACCCGCAAAGGGAAGATTACCTCTCTACGAAGGAAAAATGATTCATCAATTCACCCATCAGTATGCTTTACCGAAATACTGGTTAGATGAAAAAGAAGCAAGACAAGCTTTATTAAAACGCGGTGAAGTCGATAAAGGTCAAATCTTAGACTATCAAACTTATCGTTTAGGATTTCGGTCAGTTTCATCAAGTACAAACGAACGCTCTTTAATTTCTAGTCTGATACCTAAATTAGTTTTTTGCGGGAATTCGTTATCTATTAGTGAGTGCGAACAAAATAATTTTCAAGATAATCAATCATTCAAAATTTTCATTGTTGCTGTTTTAAATAGCTTTTTGATTGATTGGATGCTTAGACAAAAAGTTAGTCAAAACTTAAATTTTTTCTACATATATCAGCTACCTATTCCCCGATTAAAAGAGGGAGATAGATACTTTGAGGAAATAGTAGAAAAAGCAGCGAAATTGATTTGTGTAAGCGAGGAATTTGACGAATTAGCGAAAGAAGTGGGGATAGGTTCCCATAAAAATGGAGTAACAGAGGAGACAGAAAGGGCAAAAATTAGGGCTAAACTAGATGCAATAGTAGCCCACTTATATGAATTAAATGAGATAGAATTTCAGCATATATTAAGTACCTTTCCCCTCGTCCCCGAAAGCGTCAAAACTGCCACCCTCAAAGCTTACCAAAACCTGTAGGGGAAGTGGATTTTGACCGATTTTCAGGGAAAAAGTACCTAAATTTTCCCCTGGATCACTGCAATTGCTGGCACTTTTTGATGTCAAAAAAGTCCAAAAGTGTTATCCGACAAGGTTTTTAGATTTATTCAGCAAACCTACTTAAAATTATTAGACTATTGTTCTCAAAAAACCGCAGACAACCAAAATTTCCGAGCGATAAACTGGAGAGAGCCATTATCGGGTAAAAAGCGGCCAATACCCGATAAATATCGGCAATTTTAGCGAATCTCTGCCTTCATCCGTTCAAGGGTTTGCTGCATTTGGTCGAACATCATTTGGGGAGTCATACCAAATTGACCTAATTGGGTTTTTAGCTGTTCTACGGTCATTTGGGCGGAAAAATCCTCAGATAACTCAAAACGCTTCATAAATATCTTGTAGCGTTCCATTAACTCCTCCATCCTATCGATAAAGATTATTTTACCCTCTCGATCGAATTTCCCGTACTCGCTGCCTAGTTGTGTGAGGGACTGGTAATCTTCAAATAGCTGTCTAGCTTCCTGTTGAACCACTTCTGAGTCAAAGAATCCCATAATCTTAAAACTGCTTATCGTCGATAGTTATTCTCTCCCCTATTTTATTTTAGCCGGGGAAAAGTCTAGCTCCAGTCGATTTACGGATTACCGTATTGGGGAAATCGAGAACACGACAAACGGCCCTCTCGTCGCGGTTTAACCGTTGCCCCAGGGAGTTTAAGATAAAAAGTGAAAAATCAAAAACTGTCCTTTAACTGCTCCACAGTGGCTATTTCGAGCAATTTGGGCTTGCATCCCTTATAATTTGCCAAAACGACGATGACGACCCTGATAATCTTTTAAAGCGTGGTGAAATTGCACTCGATCGAAATCGGGCCAGAGGGTGTCAGTAACGTAGATTTCCGCGTAGGCCATTTGCCAGAGTAAAAAATTACTAATTCGCATTTCCCCACTACTGCGAATTAACAGGTCTGGGTTAGGAATCCCAGCAGTATAAAGATACTGTTCAAAGAGAGATTCATCGATCGCTTCTGGGGAGACTAAACCCTGTTGCACCTCACGAGCGATCGCCCGACAAGCTTGCAAGATCTCCTCTCGGCCACCATAATTAGTAGCCACCGTAAATTGAATACCGGAATTTTTGCTAGTTTCTGCGTGAGATTTAGCAATTTCCCGTCTTAAAGACTCTGGCAAGACTGATAAATTCCCAATAAAGCGAATTTTGACATTTTGCTGCATCATTTCTTCTAATTCGCGCCGCAAAACCCGCTCGAATAAAGTCATTAAAAACTCCACTTCCTCGAGGGGACGACCCCAATTTTCCGTAGAAAAAGCATAAGCGGTTAAAGCGGGAATCCCCCAGTCACGACAACAGCGTAGCAAGTCTTTTAGTGCATCTACTCCCCGTTGATGGCCCATAATCCGCGGTAAACCACGACTTTTCGCCCAACGACCGTTCCCATCCATAATCACTGCGACGTGCTGAGGCAAACGGTTTTTATCTAAATCCGTAGGTAATTCTGGTGACAAGCTCGGTTTAAGAGTCATTTTCTATCTTTGGGGGTTGCGCTGGGCGAACGGGAGAATTTTTCTAAGATTAGACGACCTTTTAAGCCAATTGTACGCCCTAAACGTCCCCAACTCGGTGCGACCACTTCCCCCTCTCCCGACGGAGAAAACTTCGCTTCGAGAAGCTCTTTTAGTTTACTACTGGTTAAGGGCCGATCCAAATTACCCCCCGACGCGAGGGAAATCGAGCCAGTTTCCTCAGAAACCACAATACAGATACAATTATCTAGCCTTTCGGTAATGCCCATGGCCGCCCGATGACGGGTGCCTAATTGCCTAGAGGTACTGCGCTCCGATAAGGGTAGAATAACACCAGCGGCCACCACTCGATCGCCCCGAATCAATACGGCCCCATCGTGCAGTAAAGTTTTAGTCTGAAAAATAGTTTGAATTAATTCCTTAGATACTTGGCCATTGAGCGTCACCCCCGGATTGACAAACACCTTGGTGTCGAGATTGCCACTGGTTTCTAATACCATCAGCGCGCCGGTGCGATTTTGAGATAGATCCTTTACTGCGTCCACTAACTCATCAATGACATTATCAGTCTTGGGAGTGGGGGAACTTTTTTTAAATAATTCCCCCACTTGACCTTTGCCCAATAATTCTAAAAAACGGCGGAATTCCGACTGAAAAATCACAGCAATCGCCACTGCTGCCCCCAAAATCAATTTTTCTAGGACTAACCCCAGCAAGCGCAATCCTAGGGCATCGCTAATCACCGAGGCCAGCATTAAGTAGATTAGTCCTCGCACCATCCAAAAGGTACGCCGCTCGCCGATAATTAGCAGCAGCATATAGGTAAGGAGGAGAACTAACCCAAAGTCTAGGACTGACAGACCATGGCTGAGAATCCAGGACAATAACCGGCGAGGGTCTAGAAAAAAACCCGACATGGGGGACGATAGCGATGAGGTTTATATCAAGGAGAGTCGATTGGGTAAGCGGTCTTGACGCAGCAAATCCGCCAGATTTTCCCGTTCAAGGATCAGATTAGCTTCTCCATTTTGGACAATTACCGCCGCCGGACGAGGTAAGCGGTTGTAATTAGAAGCCATACTGTAGTTATAGGCTCCCGTGGCTAAAACCACTACAATATCTCCCGGGTTGGTTTTCGGTAGCGTAATATCCTTAATTAGAATATCGCCAGATTCACAATGTTTTCCAGCTATTGTCACCACTTCCTGACATTCTTGACTCATTTTATTAGCGACCACGGCCCGGTAAACCGATTGATAGGTAATCGGTCGGGGATTATCGGACATTCCGCCATCGACGGCGATATAGGTGCGGATTTCAGGGATTTCTTTGCGATTACCCACTGTATAGGCCGTTACGCAAGCGGTGGCAATCAGAGAGCGTCCCGGTTCGGCAATGAGCAGGGGATAAGCGATACCTCTTTCCTGACAAGCTTTGGCCACTGCTAAGGACACCGCTTGCACCCATTCCTCGATACTTGGGGGGTCATCACTTTCGACGTAGCGAATCCCTAAACCACCACCCACATTTAATTGCTCTAGGGGTAAACCCCGTTCTAAACCTAATTTAAACCAATCTGCCAACACAGCGGCTAAGTCTTGGTGGGGTTGACGTTCAAAAATCTGGGAACCGATGTGAGCGTGTAAACCTAGACAATTCAGCACCGGATGAGCTAAAACATAGTCAAATACCGCTTCGATTTGATGGGGGTCAAAACCAAATTTACTGTCTAAGTGACCCGTGCGAATATATTCGTGGGTGTGGCACTCGATACCGGGGGTTAAACGCAACAGGATCGGAATAGGGGTATTAGGACGATTTTCGCCTAATTTAACCAGATTTTCTAACTCTAGCCAGTTATCAACGATAATAATGCAGTTATGCTCGATCGCATATTCTAACTCGGCGATCGATTTGTTATTACCATGAAAGTAGATCGGCACATCGGTTTTATTGATCTGGTCTAAAGCGGTTAACACTGTGTGAATTTCTCCGGCCGACACCACATCAAAACCTAATCCCTCCCTAGCGACCACGGCCGATACGGCCAGGCAATTCCACGCTTTCGAGGCATAAATTACCCTAGATTCTCCGGGATAATGAGTCTGGAAACCTTGCAGGTATTGACGACAGGCTGTGCGGAGGGTGACTTCATCGACAATATACAAGGGTGAACCGAAACGTTCCACTAGAGTCGTGACATCACAACCACCGATTTCTAGACAATCGCGGTTATTAACCTTGGCTGTCAGGGGGAACAGGGTTTGATTCGGGGATAGACAATCTTGATAGGCTAAATATTTTTGTCCGGAATTGCTGATTTTAGGTTCGGTTGATAGCATGATCGGTGTTTTTTGTCAAGAAATCGATAATTTTTGTGACAATCTCTGCCCATCACCGATTCAGTCAAGGGAATTTTGACCGTTGGTGATCTAGATAGCCAAAATAGTTCTCTCTTTCACTTTACGACAAGTTGTTATTTCTTTTCTGATAATTGACGCTCCCATCGCTCTCATGCGAGGGATTCCCTGTTCAACCAGTTACCTTATCTACTAAGCTTTCACCTAATAGACAGTGGGTCGGCCTGTCCGAGGGCTTGAATTTCTGTCCGCCCGACAGTATTTGCTCTATGAAGTATGTTGATAGCGGCGTTTTCATCTCTGTCTAGAACACAGCCACAAGAACAAATATGAGTTCTAACAGACAATGTTTTCTTGACAATGGAACCACAATTAGAACATTCTTGACTTGTATATTGTGGATTGACCGCTATAACGAACTTCCCGTGTATTTGTCCAAAGTAGTCCAACCAATTGGTGAACATAGACCAACTTGCATCACTAATAGACTTAGCAAGCTTTCTATTTTTCACCATATTAGAAACCTTCAAATCTTCATAGACTACCAAATCGTTAGATTGGATTAACGCTTTTGCTGTCTTAACAACAAAATCTTTACGTTGTCTAGAGACTTTTAAATGAAGGCGGGCTACTTTTGACTTCTGCTTTTGACGCTTGTTGCTTCCTTTTTTCTTCTTAGATAGCTGACGCTGCGCTTTCTTTAAACGCTTCTCAGCTTTACGAAGAAATCGAGGGTTGTTTACTTTTTCTCCATTGGAGTCAGTCAAGAAATGGTTTAAGCCAACATCAATTCCTATTTCCTTTCCTGTAGAATCAAGGGGTTCTACTCGCTCAAGGTCTAGAACAAATTGACAATAAAATCAGTCAGCCCTTTTAATAAGCCTAACTCTTTTAATTAGCGACTTATCTAAAATTTGACGATTATAAGAGCCAACTAGCTTTAACTTACCAATTCCAGTTTTATCTGTGATCTGGTTCGAGGTTAGTTTCTGCTTCCAAGAACAAGTCAGAATACAAGCCATTTTACCCCCCTCCCCCCCGATTTTGCCAACTCTAATCGACGAAAATTTACAATAATTTACATTATTTATTGAGAAAAAATTGGGTAGATTTATCTCATTTCAACGATCAACGTGAATAATGTAGATAGATTCAGAAACCTTCATGAGAGCTAAAATCCCTTTTTGGAGAAGATTAAGACCCGTCATTTCCGTCGAAGCCCTCTCGATGAAAATAGAGTCTAATCCCACTGATAGCAGCTAATCATCGGGCGTTCGCAGCCGCGTTTGGGACTGCCATCATCGAGACTAGGGAGAACAGGGCAAGCGCATCTCTAAAAAATCCCCATCACCTCACCATGCGTTTCCGACAAATTTTTATGCTGTTATTACATGACCAGCAATATTTTGTAACAATCTATACTATCTTTCCCGTTGAAGACTGTAAATTTAAGTTAATTGCTTCGGTGATAACCCTAAAATAAAGTGATCTTTCTAGCCCAGATGACTAAAAACCGCCCCTATCTATCGACTCCTCAAAACTGTTATGCTTCCGGAAAAAATCTCTTAGACAAAAACTATTGCTAAATCTCTGTAGATGGACAAGCAAAAGCGATCAAGAGATAAAAATAGTTACAGCATCCTTACTGAATCAACAGTTACTTTAAAGAAATTTTCTCGGTTATCACCGCGGTCAGTTAGGGGAAGTCATGAGAATTTTTCACCGTTTCATCACCTTTGTTTAGTTTCTAATCACGATTTTTTAGACCATGAGTAAACTTTCTAGACGTAGATTTATCTTTGCTGCCGGGGCAACTGCCGTAGGAACGGCAATTCTCCACGGTTGCACCACTCCCAATAATACCGCCACCAGTCCCTCCCCCGCCGGTAGTCCTGCCGCTTCCCCCGTTGCCGGTGGAGAAACTCCCGAAGTCACCACCGCTAAACTAGGTTTTATTGCCCTCACCGACGCTGCCCCCTTAATTATCGCCAAAGAAAAAGGTTTATTCGCTAAACACGGGATGCCCGATGTGCAAGTGATGAAACAAGCCTCTTGGGCTGCCACCCGGGATAACCTAGAATTAGGTTCGGCGGGTAACGGTATCGATGGGGCGCATATTTTATCCCCCATGCCCTACCTAATGACCTTGGGCAAAATCACCAAACAGCCCGTACCGATGTATATCCTGGCGCGTTTGAATACCAACGGTCAAGCGATATCGATCTCCAAATCCCACGCGGATTTAAAACTCGACCTCGACAGTTCTAAACTCAAAGAAACCCTCACCAAAGCGAAATCTGCCGGCAAAGAAATGAAGGCTGCCGTCACCTTTCCAGGGGGCAACCACGACCTGTTCATGCGTTACTGGCTATCTGCGGGCGGCATCGATCCCAATAATGACATCTCCCTCATCGTCGTTCCCCCGCCGCAGATGGTGGCCAATATGAAAGTCGGCACCATGGACGCGTTCTGTGTCGGCGAACCGTGGAACGCCCAAATCGTCTCCAAAAGCCTCGGGTACACTGCCCTGATCACTGGAGAATTCTGGAAAGACCATCCCGAAAAAGCCTTCGCTTTACGCGCCGATTGGGTGGACAAAAATCCCAAAGCGGCAAAAGCTTTAACCATGGCTGTTCTGGAAGCGCAACAATGGTGCAATGATCCCGCTAATGTTAAGGAAATGTGCGAGATCATTGCAGGACGGGAATGGCTGAAAATTGACCCCGCCGATATCTTGGGAAGAATGCAAGGTAATATCGATTTCGGTGATGGTCGCAAAATCGAAAATAGCCCCTTAGCCATGAAATTCTGGCGCGATAACGCTTCCTATCCCTACAAGAGTCATGATACTTGGTTTGTGACTGAAGACATCCGTTGGGGCTATATTCCCGCCGATACGGACATCAAAGCTTTAGTCGATAAAGTTAACCGGGAAGATATCTGGAGAGAAGCCGCCACAGCCCTCAATGTTCCGGCCGATCAAATTCCTACTTCTACCTCCCGCGGCGTGGAAACTTTCTTCGATGGTGTGAAATTTGATCCCGAAAATCCCCAAGCCTACCTCGATTCCCTCAAGATCAAAAAGATTTAAATCAGTGAGCATTAATCAGTAATCAGTAATCAGTTAAAGATGATTTTCTGACAACTGTTAATTAATAACTGATAACTAAAATTCTTGCGGATCAAGCCAAGAGCAATGCTGATCACTGAACCACTGAACCACTGATAAATCAACCACTGAACCACTGATAACTGATAACTGATAACTGATTATGGCTGTTTCTATTTCTCGTCGTTCTCACAGTCCGAAATGGGTAAAAGACCTGAAAAAAAAATTACCCAAACTAGCAACTTCGGTGATTGCTTTATTAATTTTTCTCCTCATCTGGCAAATTCTCTGTTTTAGTCCCGATGCCCCCCTTCCTAGTCCCACCAAAGTTGTTAGTGAGACCTGGGAATTAATTATTAATCCCTTCTTCAATAATGGTGGCACGGATGTGGGGTTATTCTGGCAAATTTTCGCTAGTTTACAACGGGTGGCCGTCGGTTTTACCCTAGCGGCTATTGTTGGCATCGCTGCGGGTATTTTAATCGGTAGCAACGCCCTAATTTATGATGCGATCGATCCGATTTTTCAAATCCTGCGTACCGTTCCCCCCCTAGCTTGGCTACCCATCTCCCTAGCGGCTTTTCGCAATAACGAACCTAGTGCCATATTTGTAATTTTTATTACGGCAATTTGGCCAATTATTATTAATACAGCCGTGGGAGTACAACAGGTTCCCCAAGACTATAAAAACGTCTCTAGAGTGCTGAAATTATCCAAAGTTGAATACTTTTTCAACATTCTTTTTCCCGCCACCGTTCCCTACGTTTTCACGGGATTAAGAATCGGTATCGGTTTATCTTGGTTGGCAATTGTAGCGGCGGAAATGCTGATCGGTGGCGTGGGAATTGGCTTCTTTATCTGGGATGCTTGGAATAGTTCTATGATTAGTGAAATTATCCTCGCCCTGATTTATGTGGGTATTGTTGGGTTCTTACTCGATCGCCTCATGGCCTACATCGCTAAATTAGTTGTACCCGAAGAAAATAAATAGGGTTTGCGGCAAAAAATTTTTCGGTGGGGGCAGGGTGTGGGGAGCTTTTTAAGTAAACAGTAAACAGTAAACTAAAAACTCACATCTGATAACTGATAACCGATAACTGATAACCGATAACTGATAACCGATAACTGATAACTGATAACTGATAACTGATAACTGAAAATGTCTGCATTTATTGAAGTCGATCACATTGATAAGGTTTTCCCTCTCCCCGATGGCCGTCAATATATCGCCCTAAAAAATATCGATCTCAGCGTTACTAAAGGGGAATTTATCTCTTTAATCGGTCACTCCGGTTGTGGGAAATCCACCCTCTTAAATATGGTCGCCGGACTCGATCGCCCCACGGTGGGGGGGGTGATTTTAGAGGGAAGAGAAATTAAAGACCCCGGTCCCGATCGCATGGTGGTCTTCCAGAATTATTCTCTGCTGCCTTGGTTAACCGTCCGGGAAAATATCGCCCTAGGAGTTAACCGTGTGCTGCGTCATCTGCCGGCCGCTGAACGCAAAAGTGTCATCGAACATAGTATCGATATGGTACACCTGCGCCATGCCGCCAACAAACGACCGGGAGAATTATCGGGAGGCATGAAACAACGGGTAGCGATCGCCCGCGCTTTAGCCCTACGGCCAAAAGTCCTGCTACTCGATGAACCCTTTGGGGCGCTGGATGCGTTAACCAGAGGCAATTTACAGGAACGTTTGATGGAAATCGTCGAAGAAAGCCACGTTACCTGTATCATGGTCACGCACGATGTGGATGAGGCCCTATTACTATCTGATCGAGTGGTGATGTTAACCACCGGACCAGAGGCCCATATCGGTCAGATTCTCGATGTTCCCATTCCCCGGCCCCGGCATCGTTTGGAAGTAGTTAATCACCCTAGTTACTACTCCCTCCGTAACGAGATCGTTTATTTCCTCAACCAACAGAAGCGATCGAAGAAAGTCGGTCGACCAACCGGGCCGGTGACGGTTATAGCCAAGGCTCCTGGACTGAAAACCAATCCCACCATCGGTTTTATCCCCCTCACCGATTGCGCCCCGATTATTATCGCCCAAGAGAAAGGTTTCTTCGCCGAGGAAGGATTGGAGGGTGTTGTCCTGCAAAGGGAACCCAACTGGAAAGCGATCGCCCAAGGGGTAGCTACCGGTCGTCTCGATGCGGCCCAGATGGTGGCGGGAATGCCCCTCAGTATGACCATTGGCGCTGGCAATAAGCCCTCTGTCCCCGTGATTAGTGCTTTAGTACTCAGTCGCAACGGTAACGCCATCACCCTCAGCAATAAATACAGGGAATTGGGGGTAGAAAAACTGGGCGACTTAAAGGAGGCCCTCCTGCAAAGTCCCGACCAAATCGCCACTTTCGGCATGGTTCACCCCGCCTCCATGCACAATTTGCTGTTACGCTACTGGTTAGCTAGTGGCGACATCGATCCCGATAGTGATGTGAATTTAACCGTAATTCCGCCGCCTCAGATGGTTTCCCTGCTAAAAGCAGGTAAGATCGACGGTTATTGTGTGGGGGAACCCTGGAACTCCTACGCCGTTCAGGAAAAATTAGGCTACGTTATCGCCACCGATCTTGATATTTGGCCCGGACACCAGGAAAAAGTCCTCGGGGTCAAGGAAACTTGGGCGGCGAAACATCCCGAAACCCATATCGCCATGGTCAAAGCTTTAATTAAAGCCTGTGAATACTGCGATGATCGGCGTAATCGAGAAGAAATCGTCAATATTCTCAGTCAGTCCCAGTATGTGGGCGTGGATAGGGCAATTATCCGCCCCGGTTTCCTCGATGGTTACGATCGCGGTTTAGGAACTGCCCCCGAACCCCTATTCCGATTTAATCAGTTTTACGTCGATCAAGCTAACTGTCCGGGCCGGAGTGAGGCCCTATGGACCCTAACTCAGCTTGCCCGTTGGGGTTACGCACCTTTCCCCCGCAACTGGGTGGAAGTGATTGAACGCGTCCGTCGTCCCGATCTGTTTGGCGAAGCTTGCAGGTTCCTGGGCATTCCCGATTTGGAACCCGATCGCCACAGTTTCGCCCTCTTTGATCATCTTATTTTCAATCCCGACGATCCGATCGGCTATCTGGAACGTTTTTCGATCCGTCGCAATTATCGCGTCTCGGAAGTTCTCCTCGATGATCCTGTCGCTAATTAATGGTTGTGGTGGGCAAAGCCCACCTTAAAATAAATCTAGGACGAATTATGCAAACTTTTACCGATAAGACCGTGAATTCCAGCACCACCACCCAGCCTTTTTTATTAGTTAGTAATGTTGCCAAAGAATACCCCTCCCCCGAAGGGGTTTACACCGTTTTAGACGGCGTGGAGCTGCAAGTCAATGAGGGGGAATTTGTCTGCATTATCGGTCACTCCGGCTGCGGTAAATCGACCCTTTTAGATATGGTGGCGGGGCTTTCTTCTCCTAGTCGTGGGCAAGTGCTACTACAGGACAAAGAGGTTAAGGAACCAGGACCAGACCGGATGATGGTATTCCAAAATTATTCACTTTTGCCCTGGAAAACTGCCTTTGAGAACGTTTATATCGGCGTTAATTCGGTTTATCCCCAAAAAACTCAGGCTGAGAAGGTGAAGATCGTCGAAGAAAATCTATCCTTAGTGGGATTGACAGAAGCAGCCCAGAAAAAACCCCCCCAGTTATCGGGAGGCATGAAACAACGGGTTGCGATCGCCCGCGCCCTGGCCATTCGTCCCCAAGTCCTCATCCTCGATGAACCCTTTGGGGCCTTAGATGCGATCACCAAAGAGGAATTACAGGAAGAATTGCTGAAAATCTGGCAAGAACACCAGTTAACCGTGTTGATGATTACCCACGATATCGATGAGGCTTTGTTCTTGTGCGATCGCTTGGTGATGATGACCAACGGCCCGAGCGCTAAAATCGGTGAGGTGTTAAAGATGCCTTTTGCTCGTCCCCGGATTCGTTCCCAAATCACCGAAGATCCCCGTTACTACGAACTCCGCAATGAAGCCCTCGATTTCCTCTACAATCGTTTTGCCCATTCGGAGGACCCCAACGAGGATGCCCCCGAAGAACCCCGCACAGAAAATCTCGTCGGTAAAATTGTTACTACTATTGGTGGCATAGCCTTACTCGCTTTTGTCGGTTTTAGTCTAATACAAATGTTCACCAGCAAGACTCCCAATACTGCTAATCCCCCTACCATCGAGGCCCCAAAATAAGTAACAGTTATCAGTTATCAGTTATCAGTTATCAGTTATCAGTTATCAGTTATCAGATTTGAGTTTTAAGTGATACTAAATCCGCTGAGTATAGGCTACATATCAGGACAGGCAAAAGGCAGAAGGCAATAGGGAGAATGAATAATCAGTCTTTAATAACCGGATTTAGTATGACAGTATTAAATAGAAGTGGCTCTTCTGGTTTATGTGTGGAAACGAGGTCTATACTGATAGAATATCCGCAAAATAGCCCTAAAAGTCTTGCTCGATAAGCATTTCACGATTCCATAAGCAAAAATTATCACACAAAGTCGAGAAGAGCCTCCGTCCTAAAAAGACGGGGCTTTAACCCAAAATTTCGGTAACAAGGATTGCATCAGGGAACGCACCCTACTCGTGACAGAGCGATCGCACTCTCCCTAACGAGCGATTCACGCAGTTGGCGAATCTCCATTCCTACAAATTACAATTGAGTTAAGATATTTATTTAATTTAAACAGGTGAGCGATGAAATCAAAAGTCAGTATTGAAATAGAAAAGAGAGAAGGAAAATATTCTGCTTACAGTCCTGAAATTGAAGGATATATAGCAGAAGGAAATTCTTTATATTCAGTCATTGATGCTATAAAACAAGCCATCCAATCCCATTGGCATCAACAAGAAGAAGAATCCAGCAAGACAACGGCCCAATCGCTTCTCGAACTTTTTGAAAATATTACAGCCGGCATGACCGAAACAGAAATCAACAATTTGCCGAGGGACGGCGCACAAGAACAGGACTACTATATCTATGGTATTCCTAAAAGCGATTCATGAGAACTATCTTCATTGTATCTCTATGCAGACGATGCGAGAACTGGAAATTATTGAGATATTGACCCATGATAAACATTTTACTCAGGAAGGTTTTGTGATTTTGCTATAGTGCGATCGCCCTCGTTCCTTAAGGTATTTAATCAAGTTAATAAAGGGAAAAATAAACACCCTCAAGATGACATTAAGGGGCAAGTTATCCTGTTTTTAGAAGCAATTCAGCCTACTTTGGTGGCTTCTTTTTCGGTGGATTGGGAGATCTTCAGTTTGCGCCTGAGGGTTGAGGCTGCACCGAGTGTACTGAGTGCCAGGAGACTTAAAGTTCAAGTTTTCCAGAAAGAAAATTAAAATAATTAAACATTTATATTAGTGTTTTATGTTAAATCTAATGTATATCGCATCGCTTCTTCCAATTGCTGTAAATAACTAGAAGAAAGTGTTCCCAACTGTCGCTGAAGTCGTTGTCTATCAATAACAACAATTTGATAACATAAGGCTACTGATTCCTGATTTAAGCCTGCTTGTCCTGCGGGAATAACCATTGTTCCAGGTATTTGTGCGCGACGTAAATTACTGGTTAATGGAATTACAACAACAGTGCTAGTGAAGCGATCAATATTGTTATGTTGGACAATAATAACAGGTCGAATACCAGCTTGTTCTGAACCACGACTCGGATTCAAATCAGCTAGATAAATATCGCCTCGCATTTATTTCTTATCCTCTTGTTCAAGGTGAGATAAATAATCGGGTAAAATACTTTCTGAAAAGCTAATATCCTCTTGAGCAAATTCATTTTGTAACGATTGTGCTTCTGCATCTGAAATATTATCCCATTTCTGAAAATGTGAATTTCTTTGTAAGGATTGGGCGAATTCAAGGACTTTTTGCTGTTTTTCTAGCGGTAAAGTCTTAATACTTTGCAAAATCTGGTCTTGAAGATTATTAATATGGGTGATAGACATTTCAACTTTTACCATATTTACACTAGGTCGACCATTGTACCACAAAAAATGCGCTTGTTGTCAATGCACCGGCATTTTCAGTTTTTAGCAAGAGATCGCACTGACGGATTGCGGGTGATGCAGGTTCACCAAATCGATAGATTACCTTTAAATTAATATATGATAAAAGGTGTCCCACTACCTAAAGGACGGACGTTATAATATCTCCTATCCCCTGGATCTGTACCACAAGGTACAAAGGCTTTATCAAAAACAGTTTTTTCCATACATCTTCCCAATTTCACAGGGATAAAACAAGCGCCATACCTGATATATGCACCAGTAATACCTGGCACTATATAAGTTTGATTTCTTTGCTGAATACACCTATACACTTGACCAGATTGAGCTATTTGAAAGTTTTTGTTTTCACTTAAGTTAAATGTTTTAGCTTGTCGAGACACAGTTAGTCCCAATAAAGTTAATACAGCCGTTATGTATATTACACTTGTTTTCATTAATGTATCTCCTCAAAGTGCAATCGCCCTCTAGCACCCAGGTTAAGCAACAACCGAACCCAACACCAAAGGTGCTTGAAAACAACTATACACACTACCCCCCCCGCACTGTATCTTACGATACATTTTCTCAATCTTTACATTCCTCTCACCTTAGTCCCTCGCCTTCGGGAGCGATAGGTTAGTATAGAGTGGGTGAAAACAATTTTTCTCCATTGATTTCGGGTGTCTCATGCGTATTCAATGGGATGAAGCCAAACGACAGCGAGTTTTAACAGAACGTGACATTGACTTCACTCGGTTAAACGATCTGCTTTACAAACCTTACATCGAAGACCAACGCTCTGAGCAGCCAGAACAATATCGGATTGTTGGCTTTGCGGGCGGAACGTTAACAACATTCATCGAAAATTTTGGGTCTGAAACCCCGTCGTTCTACGACGGCTTTACTATTAAATATTAGCACATTTACGAAATATATGCTAAAATGTGAGGCATGGAAAAAGCCTACTCGTTCCGATTTTACCCCACACCCGAACAAGAGTCGCTATTGCGGCGCACTTTGGGCTGTGTAAGATTGGTTTACAATAAAGCTCTCCACGAACGAACACAAGCTTGGTACGAAAAGCAAGAAAGAGTAGGATATGCTCAAACTTCTTCAATGCTAACCGATTGGAAAAAGCAAGAAGAATTAGACTTTCTCAATGAAGTAAG
>NZ_JADBSA010000188.1:0-11162 GCF_020246945.1 Microcystis sp. M113S1
AACTACCTAATTTTCAGGGAAAAAGTACCTGAATTTTCCCCCTGATCACTCCCATGCCTGGTACTTTTTGATTGACAAAAAGTCTAAAAGTCTTACCCAACAAGGTTTTTAGATTTATTCAGCAGACCCTAATTAAATATAACAATTTAGCCATTGACGAGAACTGGCTCGCTCCAGAGCTGCGAAAATTTATCCCTGAAATTCCGTCAAAACCCCATAGATGGCCCAGATAGCCATGGCGCGTAAATAATGACAGGCGCGGAAAGTTCCCACCGATGTAATCGCTTCTGGAGTGCGAAATTGTAAGCCATTTTCATAGACTTGTTTCACCACCGCTTCTGTAATTTGCCATCCTTGCTTTTCCATTCCCATTTGCATCAAAAAAGCCACCAACCCAAAATTAATTCCTACCCAAACTTCTAAGGGATGAGTTGCCTCGGGATTTTCGGGAGTACCATCGGGTTTTAACCCATTTGCCGCCCCAAATTTTCCCCCATGAAACTTGAGAAAACAAGCCTGATAAATCTTACTTAAAGCTGATTGCGTGTATTGATTTTCTACCACATCCGGTAAAGCCAATAAACGGGCATAAAATTGACCGCATAATTGGTCAGTCATCACCACATCAGAACCACTACCACTATCTAAATTATAATATTCTCCATTCCAGAGAGTCTGATGATAAATAGTGCGAGATTGTTGTAACCAACTGGCAAAAATTGCCGTATCTTCCCCAAGAATTGCACCAATTTTAATCGCCGCTTCTAGCGCCGCTATCCACAAACCACCGCAATAGGCACTAATTCCCTGTAAACGCCAATCATCAAAGGTTTGGTCTGGCGCGCCAGAATTTTCGGGGATGCCATCGTTATCAAGGTCAAAAGTTTTTAAATATTGCAAAGTTAGGACGATAGACGGCCAACATTCTCGCAGAAAATCCTCATCTTTTGAACCGGTTAATAAATAATCCCGATAGACTAATAAAACAAAATCACTGCCTAAATCTTTCCAGAGATTACAGTCTTGATAACTGGTGTAATTACTCTTTTGCCAAGGGTGTTCATTGGGCGCGCCTAAATCGTGGGGAGTGGCATTTTTGGCCTTACGAATGGCACTAGCTTGGTTATAACCGATAATCCGAGGAGTGTCGTCGTGGGTGGGAATTGCCCTGGCAAAAGCTTCCATCACAGCCTTTTCTAAGCGCGGCCATAACATCAATAACCCAAAGGAACCATAGAGACGCACATCGAGACTTTCATACCAACGATAATCAATACATTCTAACACTCCGAATTGACCGATCGCATCCTGTTCCGTGGCTGCCGTCCAGAGAGTGCCGCCGTCCGTTAACAGGTATAATTCATTAAATAAAGCCATTTTAAACCAATCGGCCAGATCGGTGCGTTCTAGGATCGGTTTTTGCCAGTTAATAATATTTTCTCGCCATGTATCGCCGTGTTTTAAAGCCGTGCGTACCATCGCCCAAGCATTTTGACCATTGCGACCGAAAAAGTCCGTATAACGACGATAATAGTTAATTCCTTGAGCAAATTCGGTGACTGGTAAATCCCAAGCTAAAATAAAAGGAATTTTGCGAGTTTTCCCCGGACGAATGCTAAAACGAATCGCCATGGCCGTGGCCGTTTCTTCCCCTTTTTGGGCGGGGGTTTCGTCCTCAATATCCGGTAAAGAGCCATTCATGGCGAAATAGTCCCAAACTTCGCCCCCATCGCCCGCAGGGTTCCATTTACCCAGATAAAATACCTCTAGACTCGGATTAGTAATACTAGCAATCGCCATCTGTCCATCCCCTTCCCCGGGGTTTTCGTAATCCCGACGCATTAGACAGCCAACGCGGAAATTATCGACAATCCATTGATTATAATTACCCTCACTTTCCCCCGATTTTGATTGATATTCATAGACGGGACTACCATCATCTCTCACCTTAACCACTGGGGATTTAATCGCGTTAGTAAACCAACCGATTGTATTTTGCCAAGTCAGCATAATACTAATAGTAATCGGTTTATCGGTGGGATTATGAGCCGTCCATTCAAATAGGGCAATAGGATAACTACTTTCTTGATAATTATGCGCCCAAACCGGTGAGAATTGTTCGCAAATTAATTGAGTCTGAAAAACATCTTTGTACTCGTACCAACTGCGGGGATAAAGGGCCCAATAGGTTCCCTTTTCGGCTGGATACCACGACCAGCGCGATAATGTTCCATCCGTCGGGCTTTCCGTCGCCATAGCGTAGGCTTGGGCGCTTCCGTCTTCTGTTTGTTCAAAAATGCTAAATTGACAGGCTGCAAGGCTATTAAAACTGTGTTCACCGCCGTCCAGATGCCAGAGGTTAAAGTCACCTTTGGGGGAACGTCCGATGCAACCGGCCCCAAATCCTCCCAGGGGCATCCCATGCCAAGGACCATCATCTAAATTGCTGGCATAGCGGACGCTGTAGGGTTTTTCCCAACCTTTGCCCAGAGGACGTTTCCAAGCAGCGGCGGGAATTTCTGGAAGGGAGATGAGATTAAGCATAGATGTTTTTAACTGGGGTGTGGGGTGTGGGGAGATGGGAAAATAAATAAAAATAATCTCCTGATTACTGATTACTGATTACTGATTACTGATTACTGACTTCTGACTCCACCAAGAAACTTTTTCAGTAAACCCTAATTATTCGCTAAAGAGATAATTGCTGCGATCGCTAATTGGCCAATCTTGATTTTCTCCACCGATAATTAAACGTTTAATATCGACAAAATCCTTACTTAATTGGGTCAAGGCATTGATTAAAATATCTAAAGCAATAAGATCGCTAGTACCAAGGTCAAACCAACAACGTCCCCAAGTACCTAAGTATTCAAAATCGGTCATATTGTGCATCGGTGACATAAAGGCATTTTCGGCCATATCTGGATCGTATTCCATATAACTAATATCGACTCCCACCTCCTGTACCTGTAGGTTTTCGGCATTGAAAGCCCCTAATTTACCCAAATAAAACCAAGAGGCAAAAACTTCTTCTACATATTGCTGTTCCATATTCGAGGGAACCGTCGAAAATTCCAGCCAAAACCAGACATCAAAAGGATTAAATTCGCGAAATTGTACTTCCATATTTTTTATAGGAGACAGGAGTAGGGAGTAGTCACTGATTACTGATTACTGATTACTGATTACTGATAACTTCCCCACTGATAACTGATAACTGATTACTGATTACTCTGCTGTAATTTCCAGAGAAAACTAGCGAGGAGATTGGTGATAATATGAGCGAGGATCGGGATTAATAAATTACCGGTGATGATGACGGTATAACCGAGGGCAAAACCGACAACAGTTGCCCAGATAACATAGGGCCATTGTTGGGAACCGCTAAAATGGAGGATACCAAAAATCAGACTAGAAACGGTTAAACCAAAGATATTTAAGCCCAAAGCCGGCAAAATCACCCCGCGAAATAATAATTCTTCACTTAACCCCGGCAGTAATCCAATCCAAATTAAATCGGGCCAAGCTAAAGGTTTAATGACTAATTCTAAGTAAGCGTTAGCACTATGGCGATAACTAGACCAAAAACGATATAGAAGCCCACTAATTCCACTAATTGCCCCCGCTAAGGCTAATCCGAACAGGAAATCCGGGAGAGTCAAGCGAATGGCGGGAATAGCGATCGCACCGAAATATTGCCAAACTTTGGCGACTACCAGCAAGATAATCGCCGTTACCGCCATAATGGCGAGGACTTGTGTGCGTGTCAGGGGATCAAATTCGGAATTAGGGGAATTAGTCACGGATTCTCGGATAAACAGCGTAAAGAGTTTAAATTAGGGCGAAGAGATGCTAGGCTAACCCCGGCCCGTTGACAAACGATCGCACCGATCGCCTCTGTATATGAGTGTACCCTAATTGCTTTCACCCCTAGAGGTTCCGGGGCCACCTTCATCCTTGTACTATTTTCCTGTACGGCAATCAGTACAGTTTTTTCTTGACAAAAACCCAAAACTGTGCTAGAGCCGCAGGCACTGGCGGGAACGATCAGCGCGTCCACCTCCCGGCCCCAAATAGCATCGGGACTGGGCTGCTTGACCAATTGGGGGGCGCGACTTAAACCCACCAAAACGCAGGGTAAAAAAGTATAACCGATTTCTTCGGCTGCGGCCTTGGGGGAAAGTTGCGGATCGAGGGGCAGCGGACTTAAAGCGGGAGCGTGGGCTGCCGGTATTTGGAATTGTCGGACTACTAGATGGGAAATCACCGCTTCGGCCCCAGCAAGGGGATCCACCCCCTGACCATGGCGATAATTAGCCAGGGCAATGCTATCGGGATCGTCGGGAAAACGGGCAACAATGGCGATCGCTTCTGCCTGGCCCTGGTTAATCAGTTTTTCTGCCCCCCGCAGCAAGCTGTCGGGATTGCCAATTGTTCCCCAACTGGCCCCAGAGGCTGCCTCTCGCAACTGCACATTTAAGGGGGCATCGGTGATAACGTAATCGGTGAGATCTAAGCCTAGGGTAGCCCGGACAGCATCGGCAGCCTGAAGGTGTCTTTGCAAGAGGTCAAATTCAATGGCGCGATCGAATAGTAACCCGATGCGATTTTGATGGACGGGACTTAACCCCCAATCCCCCCGGGCAAAACGATCTAAAGCGTAACCCTCCACATAATAGGTGTTGGCTAGAGGCCAGTACAGTTGTGCGCCATTAAGGACATTGGGATGGGTAATTAGGCGATCGCAAACTTGGGCGATCGCTTTGGCCACGGGAATGCCATCCCCAGCATAACCGCCAATCGCTGCCCCGATGCCGGTGGGAATAATTAGTACGGCGGTATAGGGACGGGAATTCACGAGGCAGTGGTGACAATCGCTTCGACTTTGACTTGATTATTCTCGGTATCTACTTCTGTGATTGCCCAACGCAAGGGTTCACCGCGTTTGGCCAATTCTTTTTCGATTTCTTGCTGCAGTTGTTGTGGGGTTTCCTGTAGGTCGATTTCGGCACTAATAAAGTGAGTGGTCATGGGGATTGTCTGGGATAGTTATCCCCTCAGTTTATCAAGATTTTGCCCTCTTGCGCTGGTTTATCGGCTCTCTGGGTCAGGAACCACAAAGACACGAAGAACACAAAGATAGATCGCTATGTAAGTTAAACTGATCACACAAAGAATAAGAGAGCCAAAGCCATTCTCGTACTATGATTAATACTAGGCTTTCCCCTAGAGATTATGATCGCAGTTCCCAACTACATCAGTCCCCAAGAATATCTCGCTATCGAGCGCCAGAGTCAGATCCGTCATGAATACCGACGTGGTTTGGTTTATGCGATGGCCGGCGGTACGGATAATCACGATCGCATTGCCCTTAATCTACTCGCTCTGGTTAACCTGCATTTCGGCGACTCTACAGACTGTCGGTTTCACTCGGGTAATGTCAAGGTTAACTATCAAGATCAGTTTTATTACTATCCCGATGCTTTTGTTACCTGCGATCCTCGCGATCGCCAAGATCGTTATCTGAAACGCTATCCGAAACTGATCGCAGAAGTGCTTTCCCCCAGTACGGCCGCTTTTGACAAGGGCGAAAAATTCCAAGATTATCAACAGATAGAAACGTTAGAAGAATATGTATTAATTTCCCAAGAAATCCAGCGCGTGGAATGCCGTCGTCGTAATTCTCTGGGGACATGGGAAACGACTATTTACGAGACAGACGATCGGGTGATCCTGCAAAGTATTAACCTAGAGTTAGCGATCGCCGATCTCTACCGCGGAATAGATTAAAGTGTGAACTACTCTCAAGGTGGTTGAGAGCTTCCTGCTTCAATGGGAATGGATAGACCGCATTTAGTTGCTTTGTACTAACTTGCTCGGCAATTTTCCAGCCATTGTTCTAAATCTTGTAGTGACTGAAAATCTAACAAAGCTTCTCCCAAGTTTTCTAACTGTTCTAGGTCAAGACTGCGGATATTGGGCAATAATTCGGGAGAAATGTCCCCTATCCGCCGATTTAATTGACGTAAAACTAGGTTAGCTTCTCCTTCTTGTCGTCCCTCTTGTAAACCCTCAGACCAGATTTCTTGATAGATAACTGATTCTTTCATGATGTCTTTCCTCAATAATCGTTGAATGATGTCTTTCTCTAATACTAACCCGGCTAGAATAGCGGTAGATGCAGCCAGATTACTTTGTTCTCGACTATCGCTGATTTGCTCGATTTCTTGGGCAATTTGCCGCAGTAAGTTTTCTTGTTTCTCAGCTTGAGCGAGTATGGCAAAGGGAAACAGTCCGGGAGCCTTTAATAAGGGTTCCGAGGGTTGTTCCCAGAGTCTAATCACTTCAAATTGATGAGAGGTTTTCCCTTGTTTATAATCATTTTGTCGGACTTTGGGGGAGTCACTTTTCCTCAGATAAATAACCACTTGATGGATAGGTTTATCGGGATAGCGTCGATAGAGTCTGGTGGCATAATCTAGCATTCTATAGGGAATATCTTCTTTAGGTTCGGTTTGGAACTCGATATGTAAGATTAATTCTTCCGACTCCAAAAAGATTAAAGTATCGGCTCTAATTGGCTCTAGGGATAATTCCGAGGGTTTAATTTCTGTTAATTCTAAGGGTTTACCCAGTAACCAAGTGGCTAAGTCTCTCGAATATTCAAGGGCGATAAATTTACAGGTAGAATCATACATTCTCAATTCAATTATAGGTTAAGGCTGACCTATATTTTAACAAAATTATCACCCTATCCCTAAAAATAACCAAAGGAGGTTTTAAAACCTTCCTAAAGGCCAAGATGTGCTTCAAACTATCCTAAATGGAGATTTTATGCTTGGCGCTTACGAAAAGCAGCACCTAACCCCCAAAGATGATCGCTTCAAAAATCTCGTAGCGTTCTTTGCCAATGCGAATAAAATAAATATCGCCCTCTTTCGAGGCACTAAACGCCCCAGAGTCCGCCTGACTAACATCGTAGCCGATCGCTTTCCCTTTTTCAAAGAAAATGATACGCTTGCGGCCGTCGGGTTTGGTGACAGTGACATCTGCACTACCGTTACCTCGACGAGTGACACCAAAGGGACAAGATCCCGCCGGTTTTCCGTCGCCCATAGAACAGGTAACACTACCCGTAGCATGGTAATTTGTCCCGGGTACTTTGGCATCGCTTTGGTTGTAATAATTGGAAATAAAGATTTTTAAGCGATAATTAGCTACCTCATTATTACGCACTGAATTGCGGATCAAACCCACTTGGATCGTATAATCGCCATCCGCTGGTAGGATTCCTTCATAAGCGTTACCGGCGTTAGACCCGATAACCATCGCCGCATCCTTGCCGGGGACTTTACCCGGTGCAAAAAGGTTGAAAGAAGCACCCCCATTATCGCTATTGAAGGCAAGGGAGATATTCTGCCCAGCATTAGCGCGAATTAGGTACTGGACGACCTGTTCTCCCTTGATTTTGCCTTGAATGGTTGTTCCAGATGTTCCTGCTTTGAATTGTACCCGTTCTTTACGAACTTCGCTTAAGGCTGGAGAAGGTAGGATAACGGGGGTGGTGATTAAGGCAGCGAGGAAGAAAGCGGAAAAGAGTTTACGCATTTTCTGGGAGATAAAAAAATAAATCGAGAAAAGATGGGGTTTTTCTGCCCCTCCCCGAATCAGTAGGGAGGAAATCGAGATTACCGACAATCTAACGGACTGGTGTGGACAAGAGACTGATAGCCTCCACCTTCTACCCGTACCCTCAGAGAGTATGAGTCAAGTCCGGGGATTTTGTCAAGTCTTTTTTAGAAAAATAGAAAAAAACTTTATTCGGGGAAGGGTATATCTAAACTCATTTGTTGTCCTTGGGTTTCCCTTTGTTTTTCGGCAGCTTTCAGGACTTCAAAGGTGAGGATAACATCGAGACGTTTTTTCTGTTCAAGGATTTCTTGTACTGTCACAATCTCAATTTTATCCACACTTTGACTCATGTAACGACCGCGATAAATTCCCGCAGATTTGGCCGTTTGAACCATATCTTTGCTAGGAGGTTTCAAGGTGATAAATATACCCAGGGCTGCCCCTTGTAGTGTCATGGTTCCCTGTAGATCTCTGATGTCTCCCGATTTGACATTACCGGATTTTACTTGAAAAATAATTTTCTCGCGGTTGTCCTTATCTCCCTGAAAATAGGCAATAGCATCGACTCCTTTATCTGCCCCTTTTTTGTCATTAATCACGGCCCGGTTATTACTATAGGTTAAAACCGCCCATTTCTCAAATTCTTTGCGGGTACGATCATCGGGTTTAGTGGCTAATGCTTGCGCTGATTCCATGTCTTTAGGAATACCGTTCAGTTCAATTTTGTCTAAAACATTTTTACCAAAGGAGTCCTCTAATCGCTTTAACATTAAGCTAATACTCTGATAGGTTATATCAATTCCAATCCAGTTTCTCTCTAATCTCTCCCCTACAGCAATTGTCGTTCCACACCCACAATAGGCATCTAAAATTACATCTCCTTTATTGCTACTTGCTTTGATTATTCTTTCTAATAATGCCTCCGGTTTTTGCGTGGGATAACCTAAGCGTTCTCTTGCTTGAGAAGAAATAGGGGAAATATCATTCCATAAATCTTGTAAAGGAATACCTTGCATCTCATCAAGATAACGTTTATAGCGAGGAACTGTACCAGGTTTTGTTTGAATAATTCTACCCTGTTGATAAAGTTCTTCCATTCTGTTTTTACTATAACGCCAATAGCGAGTAATCCCTAAAAACTCATATTCAGGATTTCCTTTAGAAGCACCTCCTGGTCCAGTTATGTTATCTAATGTATACAGTCTTCCATTTGTATCTCGATATTTATAGAATTTTTCAATGTATTCCTGGCTATGAGACTCATAAAGTTCATTTCTTAAGGTATTCATAGACTTTGTATAGAATAAAATTACATCATGAATCCTGCCTAAATGAACTACATTTCCTTGTTTTGTATCACTGTGAGCAGAGGAACGCTTCCAAACTATCTCATTTTTAAAATCACCCCCCTGAGAGCAAAAAACCGTATCTAAAACTATTTTTAAATAATGACTAGCAGTGGGATCACAGTGGAGATAAAAGCTACCAGTAGATTTTAAAACTCGATGGATTTCCACAATCCTCAGAGTCATACTCACCAGATAAGCGAGAAGACTGCCTTTTCCTAAAACTTTAGTCAAACCGTCAATTAAATCGATAGTCTGACTGGTAAATTTACCCTGATAGTTGCTTTGAATTTCCTCTAAAGCTTCGTTAGCGTGATTATCCCATGTCCAGGTATCCACAAACGCTTGTGCTTGTGCTTGATCTTCCTTGCCTAAGTTGTTATAAATTTGGTTGTAATTGCGTTTAGAATTAAAGGGTGGGTCGATATAACAAAGATCGATCGATTCATCTTTGATATATTTACGCAGCACTTCTAGGTTATCACCGTAGTATAGTTTATTGACCATCGAGATTAAGGGGATTGACCGCATCCTCAATTGTATTATTATTCCCCCTTAAAGAGGACAAATACAATTCGCCCCTACAATAATATGATTGTATCAATGGTAGAAGCACTGAGAGGCAGCCCACAATAGTCTTACTGGGAGACGGAATTAAAGGTTAATTTTTTTAAGTCTATCTAGCCTGAAAATGAGGGATTCGCAGGCAGGCACGGATTCCCATTATATAAATAAGTATATGTCAAGTCTTGGGATTTTGTCAAGGGGAATTATATTAATTTCGCCGCTAAAATCAAAGGTTCGTTCCAATCAACTAAAACCCTTGTGCTTGGTAATGGCATCCCTAACCGTAGTATGATTGAACAATGCGAAGACTCAGAATGACTCGACCCGACGACTGGCACCTTCATCTCCGCGATGGTGCGGCAATGAAAGCGGTTTTACCCCATACGGTGCGTCAGTTTGCCCGTGCCATTATCATGCCGAATTTAAAGCCCCCAGTGCGCTCAGTCGCTGATGCTGCCGCCTATCGCGAGCGCATTCTGGCAGCAGTTCCAGAGGGTCAACAATTCGAGCCATTGATGACCCTCTATCTGACCGATAATACCAGTCCCGAAGAAATCATAGCGGCGAAAGCCTCCCAGTTTGTCAAAGCGGTGAAATACTACCCAGCCGGTGCGACAACTAATTCCGACTTGGGGGTGACAGACCTGCGTAAGTGCGATCGCGTTTTGGCAGCGATGGAGCAGCTGGATATGCCGCTACTACTGCACGGGGAAGTTACCGATGGAGATATTGATGTGTTCGATCGAGAGAAAGTGTTCATTGAGAGGCACTTAATCCCACTGATAACGAGATTTCCGAAACTGCGGGTCGTATTTGAACACATTACCACTGCTGATGCGGTCCAGTTTGTTCTCTCTGCTAACAACAATGTCGCCGCCACAATTACGCCCCAACATTTATTGTTTAGCCGAAACATTCTCTTTAGCGGTGGCATTCGTCCCCATTTTTATTGCCTGCCGATTTTGAAACGAGAGGAGCATCGTTTGGCACTTTTGCAAGCGGCAACATCGGGGAATGCCAAGTTTTTTCTAGGGACCGATAGCGCACCCCATTCTCGCTACAGCAAAGAAAGTTCCTGTGGCTGCGCGGGTTGTTATTCGGCTCTGCACGCCCTAGAGTTGTACGCAGAAGCTTTTGAGAGCGTTGATGCGCTCGAGCAACTGGAAGGGTTCGCCAGCTTTCACGGTCCAGATTTTTATCAACTCCCCCGGAATACCGAACAAATCACATTAACCAAAACCCCTTGGCGCATTCCCGATGAATTGCCATTTCCCGAATCTGGACTGGTGCCGTTACGAGCGGGTGAGGAAATGACTTGGCAATTGGGGGAATAAAAAACCGCCAGTTTTAGCTTACATATAATGTTTGTGGCTTTTATCGAAAATTTGGGTTAAAACCCCGTCCTTTTAGGACGGCTTTAAGCTACAATGGAAAAAGCGATAACCAAGCTAAAAACTGAACCTTGACAACAGATAGCAAGGGGTTTCGTTCAGAAAAGACTTCAAATTCGGCCTTGAACGAGTAAAACTTTCTAGGAAATAAGGTTGAACATGAGATTTTTTCGACTTGTTCAAAGTGGCCGGAGGGCATTCGGACACTGAAAACGGACGTGGAGAA
>NZ_JADBSA010000189.1:0-2531 GCF_020246945.1 Microcystis sp. M113S1
GCCCGAATTCCCACGGGTAAGGTCGGTAAACCCATTTCTAACACCCGACGCATCACACAGGCGTGGTTATGGTGGGAGCCTTCGTACTCAAAACGCATATCGCCATGGGCATCAATTTGAACCACCGTAAAAGGTTCCGATAAAGCTTGTCGGTAAGCTTGTACTACTCCCGTAGTGATAGCGTGTTCACCCCCGACGGCGACGACAAATTTATCATCGGCGATTAAACGAGAAACTGTAGCTGTGGTGACGGCTAACATCTCCTCGGCGGACAATTGCGGTTGCTGACGGGTATCTGCGATTGCCTCATGGGTATAGATGCCCACTTCTAAACAGGTTTCCCTCTTAAGTTCCTCGTCATAGGCTTCCAGTTGTT
Source organism: Microcystis sp. M113S1 (assembly GCF_020246945.1). Lineage (NCBI taxonomy): Bacteria > Bacillati > Cyanobacteriota > Cyanophyceae > Chroococcales > Microcystaceae > Microcystis > Microcystis sp. M113S1. The sequence continues at coordinate 377 of NZ_JADBSA010000189.1, forward strand.
GGGAAGCGGTAATCACCGCCGCCGGCCCGGTTTCACAACCCTTACGATAGGTGGTGGTGGCCTCGTAGGGAATCGGCAGGATCACGGCCTTAGCTGTGGCGTAAGTGGCGATCGCTTCACTACCTAAAAACTGTTCGCTACCGGTGGCGCAAGACAATAACATGGGCAAGTCACAGAAAATTTTAGTCCAATCTTTCATTATAAATATTTTGACTATTTTTGTCTATTACAGCCTTTCTCATCAACCTGAACTGACCTCATACATATCTACTAAGTAGCAAAAAACCCTTATCCATCAATAGCTACACTCCTCGATTTCTCGATCAAGATTGGTTTCCTGCGGGCGATAATCTGGAAATATAGCCATCAGTTAGGCTGCTTCATACTGCTGTAACAAAAAACAACTATCCCCCGATAGCGATCGCTAAAGGTCGAATAATTGTCAGTTTTTATCAAGGGGTGCGGTCAGATCTAGGAATCATCGCTAGAATGAGCCTAATTGTCAGGAATTTAGTTAAACAAGGTTTTTGACAATAGGCTAATCTGGCTAATGCGCTTTTGGGGGTGATATAGGGAAAACTTCTGGCGATTGCGCTTAAATGAAGTAATATACAGAAAGTTGGCCCGTATCGTTACTCTGGAGAGTGTTATACAGAAATTTTCCGTGTAATATGTAGTTAGGATGCAACCGTGAATTAAAACTATCTACAGATAAAAATACTCTATGGAATATATTTCATCAGCTTTGCGCTTGGAATTTCGGGAATTTTGCAGAGATGCTCTAGCTCTGCGTCAGATTGATGACATTTTTCAAATGGCTGGTATTCAGCGAGGTCAACCTGAGCGTGTTCTTAGCGGTGAGAGACGTTCACGGGTCGAGGAATACTATGCATCTATAGACTGGACTGACTTAATAGATACTCAAAAATTCTTAAAAGTCATAGGATTGGTATTATCACAATCCTATATTTCTGATGGGCAAAAAGATTTTCTGCGAAATAAATGTATAAAAGAAGGCTTAGTTGTTGAGGGACAACAAGTTCAACTTCCGCAAATAACATCTCCTGATGCAACTGACGATTTATTTATGCATCAATTTCCTGGTGGGCTTCCTTTTGGATTAGCCAAACCTGAGTTTGCTGTAACTGCCAAAAAAGGTAAGCAATCACTAAAATTTGAATTGAAATCTGGGATAGGTATTATTTGGCGGGATGTGTATCCAAATTTTGATTTTCCAACTTTTCAAGCTGCTTGTGGAATTAACTCGGAAACAAACTTGGCACTAAAGAAAGCTCTTCTTGCCATGAATCAAACCGAATGTGAAAAAACATTTTTCCAGTCATATGCCAAGTATTTCCGTATGGCTGATAACCATATACCAATTTTGATTCCACAAGCCTGGATACAATGGCATTCGTCATCGAAAAAGGTTTTGCAAGCTTCGGGAAGTTCCCTGGCAAAAGAACCGTATCGTGTAGATTTCGTCGCATTTTGGAATAATCATAGATATGCGATATTGATTGACGATATTAGTCACTACGCGATAAAGCATGGCAATCAGTGGATAGCTGATGAGAAAACGTACTCAAAACGTCTAGAGGAAGACCGAACATTACAAGTAGAGGGGTGGAAGATTTTTAGAGTGAGTAATTGGGAGGTCAGGCAGAATAAAGTGGGTGAAATAGTTACTGACTTACAGAAATTCATTGGATTTTAATCGGGCTGAAGAGCAGCCTAACAACGCCCATGCACTCCGACCACAAACCTTTCAGTGCGATCGCCGATCTTGTAGGGTGAGTTCCCTAATGCAACTTCTACCGCTCCACAGATCGATTTTTGGGGAACGCACCATGCACATTGATTGAAGTTGTAAGTCTAGGCGTTGCAGAATCAAGGCATGAATGCCAACTGTGCATCGTATCCAAAAGTTAGTTTGGGTCTAGCGGCAAGATGTAGGCAGAGTAGTCAAGTGAAGTGTCCCATGCCTGAGCCTCACCTTGTACAGAGCCGACAATTGACATCCTCACCGCCGTAAAACGGACGGTGATTCCCAAACCTCACGATTTAGGTTTCTGCTTCTTTCCCTTGCGGGGTTCCGCACCTGCCGCCCCAGTTTTACTCTGTTCTGGTCTTATGGTCGCTCTACAGACTGACA
>NZ_JADBSA010000019.1:0-41371 GCF_020246945.1 Microcystis sp. M113S1
CGGCTGACATTAGGTATCCCAATGACTTAGGAATATTAAATCAAGCCAGAGAACAAACCGAAGAAATTATCGACTCCCTCTACGAACCCATCAAAGACAAATTCCCAAAAAAACCGAAAACTTACCGAGAACAAGCCAGATAGGAAATTTATTTTGCACGACTACTTATCAGACGCGGCTAAAATACTCTCTAAAGCCGATAATAATCGTTGATTTTCTGCCGGTAAACGGACAGCGACCCGAAAATAATTGCTCCCCAATTCGGGGAAACTGAGACAATCGCGGATGAAAATTCGATGATATTTTAATAAAGCTTCCTGTAGGGGTAAACAGGAAGATTGAGATTGTACTAAGAGGAAGTTAGCGGCACTGGTTTGGGGCTGTAATTGCGTAAAATTAGCTAATCCCTGCCATAAATCCTCACGGGCCTCTGTTAACCAATCCCAAGTTTGTTGTTGAAAATCCCTATCTTCAATTCCCGCAATAGCGGCAACCACGGCCAAATTATTCACCGACCAAGGATCGCGCCATCTTTGCCATTGTAACAGGCGATCGGGATGGGCGAGGACGTATCCTAGACGTAAACCGGGGAGACTGTAAAATTTAGTTAGGGAACGCACAATCACGAGATTGGGATATTCCGGCAAGAGAGATATTAAACTCTCCTGTTGTTGCGGGGGTAAAAAATCCATAAAAGCTTCATCCACTACCACCAAACCAAATTGCGATAGATAGGGACGAATGGCCGCCACCGTCCAGAGTTTCCCCGTGGGATTGTGGGGATTATTGAGTAATAAGCCTTGTTTTTCGGGATTAACCGGCTTTAAACTGGTTAAATCTAGGGAATGTTTGCAGATTTTCCCACCAAAACTTTTTAAAGCCCGTTCGTAATCATTAAAAGCGGGTGTTAGTACATAAACACTATCAAATGCTGCTAATTCCCGACCGGCCCAGGTTAATAACTCAGCCGCACCATTGCCGGGGAGAATCCAATCTGGCCCGATATTGTGCCATTGGCCGAGGGCAGAACGCAACTGCCAATACGCGGGGTCAGGATAACGAGTCAGACTGGTTAAATGGCTTTTAATAGCGGTTAGGGCGCTTTCCGGCGGACCGAGGGGGTTGATACTGGCAGAAAAATCGAGAATAGAGGAAACCGGACAGCCGGCAATGGCGGCCGCCCAGTCAAGATTACCACCATGTTTAGGTCTAGGCAAAAGACTTACAGCGATCGAAGCTCAACAGTAATTAGGGTTTGCGGCAAAAAGTTTTCCCTGGGGGCAGGGTGTGGGGTGTGGGGTGTGGGGTGTAGGGTTTTACCTATTTTCAGGTGGTCAACTACCTAATTTTCAGGGAAAAAGTCCCTGAATTTTCCCCCCGATCACCCCTGGCTAAGGCACTCTTTGATGGGAAAAAAGTCTAAAAGTCTTATCCAACAAGGTTTTTAGATTTATTCAGCCAGCCCTAATTCTTCCTTATCTGGGGCCACTCTGTCTTTAAACAGTTTACCCGCCGAGAAAGCCGGGACGCGAGTGGCCGGAATCTCCATCTTATCGCCGGTTTTCGGGTTGCGTCCTTCCCTGGCCTGACGTTCCCGGGCCTCGAAGGAACCGAATCCTACTAGGGTTACTTTGTCCCCCTCAGAAACCGCTTCGATAATGGTTTCGATGGCGGCAGTGAGAACAGCATCTGCTTGTTTTTTGGTGACAGAGGCTTTGAGAGCGATTTGATCGATTAATTCACCTTTATTCATGCGCTAACTCCTTGTTTTGCGGTTTTTCTGAGTTTAGGGTGGTTGTCAGTAGTTTATTATGGTTCCCCTGTGGAGGACTCGCCAGGATCGAGATCACTAAATAATGCCTCAAATCCTCATTGGCTATATATTCCACTGCATTATTCTAAGCGGGAATTGTCTCGATCGGAATCGCTGAAACCTTTAATTTATCTAGATTTCCTCCTGATTCCTCGCCACTGGAGACACAAAAAGGAATAAGCGAGAGATTAACAGCGATATAAGCTAATAAAAAGAGATTAGGGGGCTAAATTGCCGATAAATATTCTCTAAAAGCGATAGGCATCCTAACTTCCCAAAAATCGTTCATCGGTTCTCTCCAAGATTTTTAACTAATTTTGCCCCTAGAAACGTTAAAAAAGTTTACCAAAGCAATTTCTGCCCAAAAATTAAGGTTCGGGCCCAGGAGATATTGGCTAGAATTGGAACTTATGATCGTTAAAAATATTCAAAAAAGCAGGATTTAACTGGAAAGTTTGCTATCATTATCTATTCAGCGACAAACTCGCATGGTGATTTACTGCTATCCCCTAGCCGATCTAGGTCAAAGCTTAAGACGTTCTTTTATTGTGACTTTTTTGGCAGTAATCGCCATTCTTGGCGGTGTGATTCCCGAATTTTCTTGGACGACGGAGGTAGTTAGTTTCCGGTCTTCCGCTTATACTCAAGATTTTACGGCTGACCAAATTAAACGTTATGCCAAAGCAGTTTTGTTGATCGAAACCGAAAGAAAACAAGCTTATCAGGCAATTTCGCAAATTTTAGGCAAAAGTCCCCCAGTAATTACCTGTAACCACCGGGAAAGCTTTAATAATCTTCCAGCTGATGCCCAAAGAATTGCCGTCGATTATTGTAATAACTCAAAAAAGATTGTCCAAGATAGTGGCTTCACCGCAGCTCAATTTAACGCCATTACTAACCGGATTCGTAGCGATGATAACTTGAGACGACGGGTGCAAAATGAGATGATTCGTCTGCAACGGGAGAATAAATAGAAAAAGTTCCTCAGTTTTTCGGGTCAAGCTGGAGTCAGGGCTACAATTAAGAATGTTTTTTCCCATTGACTACTACCATGTTAACTTTTACCGAGCGCTTACCCCCCCGTCATACCGCTAGTCCACCTCCCCCAGAAACGGTAGTTTTTAGCCTTCTACTTACGGCCGAAGAACGCACTCGCAGCCGTTATCGTCTCGACAGTCCCGAAGGTTTTTCCCTCTGTTTTCGTTTACCCCGCGGCACAATTCTACAGGATCGCGATTTCCTGCGGGGGGAAAACGGCGAAATTATTCAAATTATTGCTAAACCAGAACCAGTTATCACTATTACCGCCCCTTCAACCGATTTACTCCTCAAAGCTGCCTATCACCTCGGTAATCGTCATGTAGCCCTAGAAATTAATCCCGATTATCTGCGTCTGGCCCCCGATTCTGTCCTACAAGCAATGTTAGAAGGTTTGGGATTAACTGTAACTGAAGAAATCGCCCCCTTTAACCCCGAAATCGGCGCTTATCAGCATTATCATGACCTGGAAGAGGCAAAAAAGGGATAGTTAGCTAATCTTGCCCAATGCCCTTTCTGATTTAGAGTAAGCAAAAATCAAACTCGGTTTCGACTTACCTCTTTTCCTACCATAAATTGTAGTTTTTGGGCATTATCTTAACAAAATTTAACTGACAAGAAAACAGTAACTTTTTAACAGCCTCTACGGGATATTTTCTTAATCAAGAGGCTCTCATTCTGCTAGTTTCTAGAATTTTAATCGGCCTCGGTGAATTGATTAATTATCAAAGTAAAAATCGAACTACGAGGAATGAATAACCATGGTACTTTCAGAACTAGCACCAACGGCTGTAACCTCTGTCCTGTCTGATTTATCCACACCCACTGAGGTTAAAAAATCCCCTGCTCAAAACAATGATCTAATCTATTTTTGTGAACTAGATTCTAGTAACAAACTGAATCATTGAACCGCAAGAAGTTTATACAACTCTCGACGGACAAATTTATCTAAGTCAAAAATGTTAGGATTTTTCAACTATTATCTATATTTTCCGTCAGCCAATTTTTAAAGTTTCTGATGGCTTCACTTCTCCCCAGTTGTTGACTTTGTTTAACAAATTGATTAATTAATTCAATAATCGGAATCTGAGGAAAATTGGGACTGCTTAAAGACTCAATATATTCTCCTTCTTGTAATAAATTAATCTGTAGGCCACTTTGAGTATAACGCCACAGTTCGGGAACACCTAACTGTCGATAATTATCTAAATAGGTACGGGAAGTAATATCAATTTCTAGGACTAAATCAGGGGGGGGATCACTTTCTAAATTAAGTCTATTTTTGCCAATAACGGCTTGATAGTTTTTAATATAAAAACAGGCATCAGGTTCAACCGCTTGATTCATCCGCTCGTTTTTAAATGTTGTTGATCCTAACGGTTCAAAATCAATATTGAGTACTTCTAACAAAAACTGAACCATATAACTAATGATTTCTTTATCTTTTTCATGTTCGGGTAAAGGTACCATAATTTCTAATATTCCGTTACTGTAGGATAACCGAGAAGCACGACTTTCTCCTAATTCTGATAATATTGTCTCAAATTTTTGCCAGTTAAGCTCTTTTAAAAGTAACTGTTGACCGGGATTGACGATAATTTGTTCTAAGGCTAATTGCATGGCTTTAGCTGAAAATGTTGATTTCTTAGTTTAATTATACCCTTCCCTTGAGAACGGAATTCGGTATCGGTCAAAGTTTCTAGAAAAGCCCTAGGGGTAGCTTGAGTATTTATACTTATTGCAAAATAGGTATGCTTCCCCTAAGATAAAGTTGACTGGTAATCGTGCCGAACTAATTACCGAAAACTTGGGTCTAAAACCCTTGGAATGATGTTTTTATTGTATTCAGGAAGTTGAAAAAATGAAGACCAAATCGATCATAAGCTTACTATCCCTTAGTATTATGGGAATGTCAATCTATGCAGGTCAAGCTAATAGTAGTGATTATCGAGCTTTGACCGCAGAAGAAAAATCGCAGTTGACTGATACTTTGTTAAAACAGGGTTGTAGGAATCCTAGAGCGATGAAATTTGATGTTGAGACTAACCTATTTGAAGCAGAAGATGCTGTGTGTGACGGAGGAAGAAAGTATGATATTTACCTTGATAGAAACTTTAGGATTGTTTCAATGAAACCAGACTAAAAGAGCAAATCCCTGAGAAGCTTTTACTGGTCGCTGCGAAGATTACCGATGAGGTATAACAAAGCCATTCTGACAGCGACACCACTGGTAACTTGTTGGGAAATCAGACTAAAATCGGGATCGTCCATTAAATCGGAACTAATTTCCACTCCCCGATTCACAGGACCGGGATGAAGTACCTTAACCCCCGGTTGACAGGATTGCAAACGAGGACGAGTAATGCCAAAACTTTGATGATATTCCCGTAAACTGGGCAAAAGATTGGCAGTCATTCGTTCTTTTTGCAGTCGCAGGGTCATCACAAAATCGGCCTTTTCTAAAGCTGGTTCTAAATCCCAGTGGAGAAATAGGCGATCGCACAATTCCCCAAAATATTTCGGCAGTAGGGTGGGGGGTGCGGACAAATGTACTTCCGCCCCAGCCGTGGTTAAACTCCAGATATTAGACCGAGCGACACGAGAATGGAGTATATCCCCAACAATAGCGATTTTTTTGCCCTCTAACAGTTCTAAACGGGGATTTTCCTCATCTAACAGACAACAGATCGTAAACAGGTCTAAAAGTCCCTGGGAGGGGTGTTCGTGTTGACCGTCTCCAGCATTAAGAATACTGACCCCCGACTGCAAACGATCCATTTCTGCGGCAATTAAATCGGGAACTCCCGACTGTTGATGTCGAATGACAAAGATATCCGTACCCATGGCCACATAGGTTAAAGCGGTATCGAGAATCGTTTCCCCCTTAGTCAAACTGGAACTACCCGGGGCAAAATTGAGAACATCGGCCGAGAGACGTTTGGCCGCTAGTTCAAAACTACTACGGGTGCGGGTGGAAGGTTCAAAAAAAAGATTTGTCACCACTTGACCTTGTAGGGCCGGCACTTTCTTGGTACGTCGGGAAAGAACTTCACGAAAACTAGAGGCCGTTTGTAGCAGGGTTTGGTATTCTTCCGGTTGCCAGTCTTGCAATCCCAAAATGTGGTGTCGGATCCAAGTGAAAGCCATAGGAGTTAAGGAGGCGGTAAAAACGGCAAATTTCGTCTATGCTATTGTAGGATTTCTTTGCATCAGGTTAATAAATAGGGTTTATGAGAATTAATTTTTCCTTGTGTCAGATCACTCTTGCGATCGCTTTATTTCTCAATCCCTTGCCGGCGATCGTTGCCCAGACTGCCACCTCTGGGGAAATGGTATCACCGACCACGGGCATTAATTACACTCGCCTGAAAAATTTCCTCGCTCAACAAAATTGGCGACAAGCTAACGATGAAACCCGTAATTTAATCCTGAAAGCAACCGGACGGGAATTACAGGGCTGGTTTACCATGGAAGACCTGCAAAAATTGGCCTGTTGGGATCTGCAAAAGATGGATCAACTCTGGAAAGAAGCTTCCGGGGGTCGTTTTAGTTTCAGTACCCAATTTCGCATTTTTATCGAGACAGGTAATCGACCGGGCCGCTTAGTGGCGATCGAAAATTTTCAAACTTTTGGCGATCGAATCGGTTGGCGTAAAGATGGTGATTGGATTATTTTTAAAGAAAATCTTAACTATACCCTCAATGCTCCCGTCGGTCATCTGCCGGCGCCCCGGGACGAATACCAGATTGCCGGTGGTCGCCTAGAATACACCACCCTCGCCCAAAGATTAGTTACCTGTAATATTGTTAGCTTAGGGCAAAGCAAACAGTGATCACGGCGATCAATTCTGTAGAGTAAAATTTAAGGAAAAGCTTCTCTCCTCATCTTCATCTTCTTTTTCCGATTTACTAGCACTTTTTCTGCCAAAAACCCCCAAATTTAACAATGATTAAACGATCCGTTAACGTATCGACAGCGATCGGTTCGTCGATCGCCGTTTCCCTAATTGTAGCTGGTTGCGCCCCCCAAACCCCCCAGGCCACAGGACCGGCGGCTGTTCCCGTCAAACTGCAAACCCTCGGCACCGACAAATTAGTGCAAAGTAGCGAATTTGTGGGTACTTTGATCGCCCAACAGCGTGTTAGCGTCTCCCCTCAGATTACTGGTCGGATTCGGTCTATTTTCGTTAAATCTGGCGATCAGGTAACTCAGGGACAAAAAATCGCCGAATTGGATCCCGAACAACAACAGCAACAGGTAAACGCCGGCATCGGCCAGGTAAATTCGGCCAAAGCGAACCTCAATGCGTCTGAGGCGGATTTAAGGCAAAGACAAGCGCAAGCGAGGGCAAATCAAGCCCAAATTGCCCAGAATCGGGCAAATGTGGCCAATGCCGAAGCTAATGTTAAAAGTCAGATCGCCACCTTGAGCGCCGCCGAAGCCGATTTACAGAGAGCGAGAGCTAATTTAGATTTAGCGGAAAAAAACCTAAAAAGAGCCGAATTTCTGGTCAAACAAGGGGCACAGCCCCAACAGGACTTAGATGATCGTCGCCGCGACATTCAGGCCGCCAAGGCAGAAGTAGAAGCCCGATCTAAAAATCGTGATGCGGCCCGTCAACAGGTGACGGCGGCTAGAGCTACCCTACAGGCAAACAAAGAAGCATTAAATATCGCCATTCAAAACGAATTAGCGTCACAGCAACAGGTGGCGGCGGCAGCGGCAACGGTGAACAGTCGTCAAGCGGCGGTAGCCAGCACTGAGGGGCAATTAGGGGCGACGCGTCAGAATTTAGTTTTTAACACCATTACCGCCCCGATTGATGGTTTTGTCGGCGATTTTAATCAAAGAAAAGTCGGCGATATTATCTCCCTGGGTGAAGAATTAACCTCGTTGACTAACAATAAAACTTTGGAACTAAATGTGCAGATTCCCGTGGAATTACAACCGCGTCTGCGTGTCGGGTTGCCCGTGGAAATTATTAATCCTGATGGCAGTGCGGGGGTTCGCGGTCAAGTAACTTTTATTTCCCCCACCGTTTCCCAAGCTACCCAATCGGTTTTAGTGAAATTTTCCTTTACTAATGATGGCAGTCTTCGCAATAATCAATATGTGCGGGCGCGGGTAATTTGGGATCAAAAACCGGGGGTATTAATCCCCACCACGGCAGTGACTAGCATCGGGGCGCAAAATTTTGTTTTTGTGGCCGAAAAAGAAAAGGCTAAAGAAGGTCAAGAAAATGCCGAGGAGCGTTTAGTGGTAAGACAAAAACCAATTCAAGTCGGCACAATTCAAGGGCAAGCTTATCAGGTTATTTCTGGAGTAAATGCCGGGGAAAGAATTGCCGTTAATAATATTCTTTCTCTCCGAGATGGTACAGCTATAACTGTTAGTCAGCAGTAATTTTTATGAGTAATTCGATTACCATTCGTCCCCTGGCATCGCAACTAATTACCGCCGAGAGTTTCCGTCCCTACGGTCAATTAATAACCCCTAGTCATGACGGGAAAATATTTGATGAAAGCGATGCACAACTGCATTTAAAAAACGGTGTGCCGCGCTTTTATATTATGCGTTTACAGACTCGCGGACGTAAATTTAAGCGAATTACTCGTCATAGTCAATGTACCCAATGTCTTGGTTCTTTGGGGGGACAAGAGTGGTTTTTAGGAGTGGCCCCCCCTAGTCCTCAGACTCAACCGGATTTAGAAAAATTAAGGGTTTTTCGCATCCCCGGCGACTGTTTTATTAAATTAGAGGTGGGAACTTGGCACGCTGGCCCACTTTTTGATCAACCAGCGATCGATTTTTATAATCTCGAATTGAGCGATACCAATATTATCGATCATTTTACCTATAATTTTGCCCAAGAGCAGTCAATAGAATTTGAGATTGTTGATTGAAACAATTAATTTTTTTACCTAGGGCTTGCTGAATATCGGTGAAAGCTGACAGGGGTAAAATGTGAGTTCGATGCAGTTTAAAAAAGGCATAAGTTAGAGCAGGTAAGCTTTTTGCCTCTAAATGCAGAGAAGGCTTAATAGGATTATAAGTGTAAGCAATGAGACCCCCTAAAATGTTAACTAGAAAATTCCAGATACTACTTTGAATTGGCAATATTTGTCGATTAAGTCTGAAAACGATGACATTAGTTACGAAAAACTGATTACTTTACAAAGCTCAATTACGAGTAGTTTAGAAACACAAATCCCTGTAGAGGTTGAACAATTTACTCACTAATTGACTGTTTATTCAGCCATATCCTTTTTTTGTGTACTTTTGTGACAGCTTTGGCGTAAATCACAGGTCTTCTGGCGAATAGATAATATACTCCCCCGAAATTAAAATGCAGAACTTATTGGGCCAGATCAGGCGAAATCTCAGAAAACCCCTAATTTTTGGATTATGTGGTGCGGGAGGATGTCTGGTAGCGGCGATCGCGCTAGGAGAGGTTTTTCTCACGGTGACTGAACGTCCGCCAATTGTCGAACAGAATCCTCAATCTGTCGTAATGTTGATTGATACCTCTGGCAGCATGAACGATGACAATAAATTACAAGAGGCGAAAAATGCCGCAAAAGCCTTTATCGAGCGACAGGATCGGTCGTTTAATCGCTTTGCGGTGGTTGGTTTCGGCAGTCAGGTTCAAATTGGCACAGGACTAACTTCAGATTTAGCCACCCTCAATCAAGCCATTGACAATTTATCTGATGGTGGGGGGACAAGAATGGATTTAGGACTGGCAACGGCGATTGAGCAACTAGAGTCTGCCACATCGGATCGTCATATCTTGCTGTTTACAGATGGACAACCCGCCCCGGCTCCTTCTCCAGAACAAATTGATATTATGATTGTTCTCGACGTTACTAGCAGTATGAATGAGGAGATCGCCGGAGTACAACAAGGCATCCAAAACTTTGCCCAAGAACTCAAAAAACGGAAACTTGATGCTCAAATAGGCCTAATCGCTTTTGGCGATCGCTTATTTGGCGAAGAGCCACAAATTCTCAACTTTGATGGTTCTGTATTCACCCCTGATAGCGATCGCTTTAGTGAGCAAGTCGGCAGCATTCAACAGGTTAACGGTAATGATCCGCCAGAAAGTAGCTTAGATGCTTTGGCATTAGCTGCCCGTCAGCCTTTCCGTTCCCATGCAACCAAAGTCGTACTGCTGATTACCGATGCTCCTCCTTTAATACCCGATCGAGAAATTCCTTCTTTAGAAGCAACCACTAATGTTTTAAAGGAAAATCAAATTGCTCAACTGCACTTAGTCATTCAACCTGATGATCGCGCTACTTTTGAACAACTGCAACTCCCCGCACCTGGAGAAACCTTCTTAATCGGTGAAACCGCCGCAGGACGACAAGGATTTGAAAGTGTACTCCCCACCATCGGTAAAGCCATCGCTGAAACAACCCTGAAAGAAGAAGATCGCCAACCGATTGTAGAGGCGACGCTAAACATCGGTCAAACTGCTCTGAGCCAAAAAATCAATATTATTGCCGTCGGAACGGGAGATGCCGATCAAAACTTTCTGACTCAACTGACGGGAGAAGATAAAAAAGTCTTCTATGCTAATTCGGGAGAATTTGACCAAGCCTTTCAATCTGCGGCAAAACTCATCTATGATTCGCAGCTGATCGGAGAACAAAAGCAAAATCAAGGAATTTTATACACTTTACTCAGCCAATCTCTTCCTAAAAACCAACTGCAAACCCCTCAATTTAGATTTATCTATGATGCTTTGCGGACAGGTGGCTGGACGGCTATCCTGTCTGTGGGTGCTTCTTTAGCGTTAATTGTCGGTCAGAACCTCTATCAACGTCGTCGCCGCCTTCTTTCCCTGGGCGAGACAAGCATCGGTACGGTGGGGGGAATCGTTGCCGGATTGGTTGCTGGTAGCTCAGGACTCCTTGTCTCTCGTTTTCTCATTCAAAGCATTCCCACCCTGACCCCAGGGGGGCCACTTCTGGGTTGGACGATTTTAGGGACAATGCTTGGCGGCGGCATGGCTCATTTTGTCCCCAATCTGAAAATCGGCAGGGCGGTATTGGGCGGGTTTCTCGGTGGCGCGATGGGAGGAATGGGTTTTGTTTTGCTGACCCTTGGGCTTCTCTCAGGGCAAGCTGGAGCGAGTAATGAGATCGCCGGACGTTTAGTGGGTTCAGCGATTTTGGGTTTTTGTATTGGCATGATGATCGCTCTTTTGGAACTGCTGACTCGACAAGCTAAACTGATCGTGCATTGGAGTCCTACGGAACAACGAGAATTTTTATTAGGCTCTCGCCCGATCATTTTGGGCAGTTCCTCGGAAGCTAATATTTACTTACCCAAAAAACAGGGTTATGCCCCGATCACGGCTCAGGTTTTTCAAAAAGGGGAAATCATTATCATGCAGTATAACTCGTCCTATGGACAAGCCAAGGGAATGAAAAAACTAGCGCATCAATTAAAGGATGGTGATCGCCGGAAATTTGGACAGATTACGCTAGAGGTAAAAACATCGCCCGAACCGTCCAATCGAATACTATCAACTCATTAATCTTATTTTAGCCGCCCAAATGGTAGTCTATAAATTCTTTCTTCACCTGAAAAATTCGCCAGAAAGATATGATTATCCTCTAGATCTAACCGCCGATCAGGAAAATGATCCTGAAGCTATCTTCACCAAGGAAATTCGCCAAGCAATCCGAAAACATTTTCAGGCCAGAAGCTCATGCTCTATCAACGATCACCGTCTCAATCAAATTATCGCCGCTTGGGTCGAAGATATCCGAGAAGGCTATCGAGAAACTGTCCTGACCCTAGATTTACCGCTACTGAGCGAGTCGAACATTGAAAACATCCAAGACGAAGGAGATCAAGAGTTACCCCCTCTTTTTGCCCCCGATCTAGCGGCCATAGAACCCATGGAGGGAATGTTCCCCCCCTTAGAAGACATTTTCAACACTTAACCTGTTCTCTGAAGGAAATTTTAATGCTTAACGTATCTATTACCCCCCATCGAGAATTTTTACCGGCCGATACACCAGATCAGCGACTGTTTATTATGCTGAAGCTGCGACCCACTAGAGAAGTCGCTCAAACCCGTCCTTCTACTACCTTTGTCTTTCTAATTGACACCAGTGGCTCGATGTACGAAATTGTGGCCGGCGATTTTCAACCCACCGGCGAAACCTATATACAAGATGGGAAGAAATACACGAGAGTGGTGGGCGGCATTGCCAAAATCGACATGGTTATTGAGTCGCTTCGCACCCTGATTAATTCAGGACGCTTCACCCCGGAAGATCGGATTGCTCTGATCCAATTTGACGATCAAGCCTCTACTCTGATTGGCTTAACACCAGTTACCCAAACCCGTCAACTGGAAGATGCGATCGCTAAACTGCGAAATTTTAGCGGTGGAACTTGTATGGGGAGAGGCATTAATCAAGCCCTGGCTCTCCTAGCTAATCAAAGCATGACTAGCCGCCATACCATGATCTTTACCGATGGCGACACCTTTGATGAAGATGATTGCCAAAACTTAGCCCAACAATTTGCCAGTCAAGGGATTTCGATTACGGCGTTGGGTGTGGGCGAGTTTAACGAAAACTTGCTGACAGACATAAGCGGCAAGACGGGAGGGCATTGCCGTCACATTGTTCCAGGAACGGCTAGTGGTAACGATGTTTCTATTGCCGATCTTCCCAACCTCCTACTGGCAGACTATCAGCAAGCCCAGCAAGAAGTGATTAACAATCTTGTCCTGAGCTTAAAAACTGTTCAGGGAGTCAAACTTCTGCGCGTTACCCGTGTTTATCCCGATTTGGCAGAATTTTCCTTAAATCAAGCTCCCTATCCGATTGGTGCCGCCAAAGCAAAGGATGAAACCATCTTTATCTTAGAATTTGCTATCGATAGTCGTCCTAGTTCAAAAATTCGTCTGGCTCAACTGGGCTTGACTTATGACATTCCTGGCTTAAACCGACGGGGGGAATTACTACCGCAGAACGTTGTTGTCCAGTTTGTGCCTGGACAGGGGGGGACAGCGCAGGTCGATCAAGAAGTTATGGGATACGTTCAACAACGTAATATTTCCCAATTAGTTGACGACGCAACTCGCATGTCGGAGAGTAACCCCCAACAAGCGGAAAAACTCCTAGAAACTGCCCGTCGCATCACGGTTCAAATTGGCAATGATGCCATGCTCGAATCTCTCAATGAAGGGATTGAAGAATTACGCAAAACTCGTCAGATTTCCTCTGGAACCCGCAAAACTGTCAAAATGGGATCGAGAGGAAAAACTGTCAAGATGGGCGATGACCTCAACGACGATCTCTCGGAAGAAACTATTCGGAAACTAACCGGTACTTGAGCAGACTTCTTGCACCAAGTCAGACAACAGTGAGATTAATTTCAATCTAATTAATTCCTCAAAAAGGAGAAAAACCAATGGCTATTGTTTGCAATGTTTGCGGCTATGATCAAAACCCCCAGGGAGCAGAATACTGTGACGCTTGTGGTGCAGAATTGACCGCATCGCCATCACCTACGCCTCCAATCCCCGATCCCATCCCGGAACCCACACCCAGGCCAATTCCCCAACCGATTGCCGAGACGATAACACTCACACCAGAACCGCTGCCCCAACCGATTACTCCAGCAATAACAACAACGGCCCGACTGATTGCCAAGCACCCTAACGCCCCGGTTGCTGAATTTTTCATTGATGGTTTTACCTTGATTGGCATCTTTGACTCGGACACCGGACCTGTGGATGTGGACTTAGAAAAATTCCCCGATAACGAAACCGTTTCCCGCAACCATGCGGAAATTTATCCCGATGGAGGAACTTGGAAAATTAAAGACCTCGGTTCTCTGAATGGGGTTTTTATTAAACCCATCGGTCAAACTCGCTTTAACGCCAGAATAACTGCCCCGACCCTTCTCAGTTCTGGTGATGAAATTGCGATCGCTAAAATTCGCTTTCTTTTCCAAACTCCTTAACATTTCTTGGGGTGGTTAGCCCCACCCCGATTGTGTTCGACTAAAGTTTTAATGGCTGCCTCTCATGACTTCACCATCGACAGAAAACTTCTCCCCCCTGCTTATTCAAGAAAAAGAATCTTTTTCTATGGCAGATTACCAGATAGAAATTATCGCCTATCTAGGGTTATTAACCGCAGATGTTTATTACTTCAAAGTCAAGTTTCAACCCATTGCCGATCTCGATGGGGAAAAGGGCGAAACATCTTCTCAATTGGGACTTTTGCGTGTCGGCTCTCTTAATAGTAGTCTCGATCGGGAACTGCAACTGAGAAAAATTCTTCAAAACTACAGCTTGATCGCTCCACTTATCGCTGATATTCAAGTAGATTCAGCTATTATTAATACCCTATCAATCAAGGAAAAATCCCAGGAGGTAGATGAAAAACAAAATGAAGATATTGCCACTGAACAAATAGTCTCGGAAGATTCTGCATTTGTAAATATTACTTCAACAAAAGATGATGATTCTGGAGAAAATCAGTTCGCAGAAACAGACTATTTAGAAGAAGAATACTACCCAGAAACAGCAGTCGAAAACGAGACGAAACCAGAAAAACTTCTTCTGTTAACGCGATTTCCTCAAGAAAACTTGACTTTAGAAGCTTGGCTAAAAGCAGAACATTCTCAAGAAGAAGCACTAACGTTAGTGATTCAAGTCTGTCAGTTATTTTCTTATATAGCTAAACAAAACTGGTATTTAATCAACCTGCTTCCCCAGTTTATAGAAATAGACAAACCCCTCAAAATCTTTGACTTAACCTGCGCTTACTCAATTGAAGAAAGCCTAACTTCTGGTGTTATCGGAGATTATTGCGCTCCTGAACTTGCTTCAAGTCGTTCTATCAATGAATCAATGAGCAGTTATACGATCGCCGCTTTATTGTATCAAACTACCCATCAAAAATTACCCCAATCTGACCAGATTATTAGTTTAGAAATTGACCCGATTCCGCATCTTTATCAACTGCTGAAAATTGCCTTGTCCTCTCTTCCAGAAGAACGCTTTCCCCTGGCTCAATTTCTCAGCTTATTAATCGAAACTCGCCATTCACTGCGGAGTCTGAAAGTGCAGTGGAATATTGCCAGTTATTCAACCGTTGGACTTTCAACAGAACGCTTACAAAATGAAGATAACTACGGTGTAAGGCAACAACACCTCAGTAATTCAGAAACCCTTGTTTTAGGCGTTGTAGCTGACGGTATGGGAGGAATGTCCCAAGGAGAAGTAGCTAGTCAAATTGCTGTTAAAACTATATTACAAGACTACCTTCCTCCAGAAGTTAAAACAGTAGAACAGTGTAATGAATGGCTACTCAATTTATTTCAAAAAGCCAATATATCTATTGCTGATGCTGTTCGTAATGGCGGAACAACTTTAAGTGTTGCATTAGCGATCAATGATAGCTTAATGATAGCCCATGTGGGAGATAGTCGAATTTATTTAATACGACAAGGAAAAATTAAACAACTAAGTGAAGATCATTCACTGGTAGCTATGTTAGTGGCTAACGGTGAAATAACAGAAGAGGAAAGTTTAACCCATCCAGATCGAAATGTCTTACTCAAATCTATCGGTTCAAAAAAACATTTAAGTGAAGGTTATGTGCAGAATTTAAGTCGCACCACTAGCAATTTATCAATGACTTTAGAAAATGAAGATATTTTACTTCTCTGTTCTGACGGAGTTTGGGATTTAGTGCCGACTCAGGAACTGGCGGAAATTTTTAGTCAATTTGAATCTTTACAAATGGCAGTTGATCAAACCATTCAAAGAGTTATTAATCAAGGAGCAACCGATAATGCAACGCTTTTAGCTATGCAATGTTTTATGACTTCTGGCAACTAAACAATATTTAATCAATCAATGAGGTGTAAATATGTCTCAAAAAAACTTGAATGTTTCAGTGTTAAAATATTTTTATCCTCTGGGTAAAAAAGTTAGAAATTTGATCATTTCTCTATCTACAATCGCTGTTATTTTATTGCTAATAGATATGGTGATTCTTAATAAAGAGTGTGAAAAAAGTGGCAAGGATAACAGTTGGGCTTGTGTGATATCCCCTATATGTGTTGAATTTTATGCTTCTATTTTTGTTTTAGCATTTACTTTATCATCTATTGAATTAGCCTTTCGCAACGAGATGCTGGAAGAGATACAAACAATATTTCAGTCGAGCGAAGCTACTAAATATCTAAAAGCAGTTCATCCTAAAGTAGCTATTCATAGAGAAATGGTTAGAAGTAATTTAAGACAACTTGATGCCCATGAGCAAATAAAAATGCTTTGCTTATCAGAAACCGTGAGAATTCTGAATGATGATGAGATTGGCAAAAAAGTAATTGTCGAAAAATTACAAAATAATTGTCAATTTAAAATTCTCACTCTCCATCCAGACTCCCTACTTTTAGATTGTTTGAATAATGTTAAATTTAACAGAGATAGACAAAACCTAGTCAACAATCTCTCACCTTTATTAAAAGAGCTATCTAGAGAATTGCCAGGGAAAGTATTGCAAGGTTCTCTAGAAGTTCGTCTGCACAAAGATGTTTTCTCACCCTTTTGTTATTTTTCAAGCAAACAATTAGAACTGATCTGGATTTACTGTTTAAATTCGGCAGGTTTTGAATATCCTGCCTTTGAGATTTTACATATTGATATTATCAAAGAAATTTCGGAACACTTTGAGACTATTTGGTCAAAAAGTTCTAGTTCAATTCTTTTTAAATTTGAAAAAGGAGAGATTATCGTTGATAAAGTCGATCATTATTTACATGGTATACAACCAGAAGATGAACAAAAATCTCAAAATAGAGAAGCAAGAGAAAATGCTGAGAGTAATTTCCCTAACTAACAATAATTATAAGTCTCAAAGACAATAAAAATATGTCTATCCTCTGTCCAAGCTGTCTAACTGATAATCCCGATGGAACACAACAATGTATTAGTTGTGGTTTTAATCTCACCCCTGTATCCCCTGACAAAACTACCACATCACTCCATCATCTAAGCATCGGAACTTTACTCAAACAGGGACAATATCAGATCGAACAAGTTTTAGGTGAAGGTGGGTTTGGCATTACCTATAAAGGAATTTATCGAACGAATAATGCTCCTGTCGCTATCAAAGAACTTTGGCCAGAAAAATCTGCTAGACAAGGGAATAAAGTTATTTGGCCTGCCTCTATTTCTCCTCAAATAAAACGACAACAAATAAGTAAATTTAAGCTAGAAGCTAACCATCAACAAAAATGTAATCATGCCAATATCCCTAAAATTTATGATTGGTTTGACGAAAACGATACAGTTTATATTGTCATGGAATTTATTGCGGGAAAATCTCTTTTTAAAATCCTGACCCAAGAAAAAAAGCTAACTGAAGAGCGAGTTAAACGCTATTTTCTGCAAATTGCTGATGCCTTAAAAACCGTCCACAATAATAATTTTTTACACCGGGATATTAAACCTGACAATATTTTAATTGATCCTCAAGATAAAGCGATTTTAATTGACTTTGGTGCAGCGAGAGAATTTATCGCCGGTCAAACAGGAGACATGACCAGAACCTTAACCCCGGGTTATGCTCCTTATGAACAATATAGTCAAAGGAGTAAACGTTTTCCTGCCACAGATTTTTATGCTTTTTGTGCTTCAATCTATGAACTTTTAACTGGGCAATTACCAGTTGAAGCACCGGATAGAGCTAGTGCATTATTGCAGCAACGTTCATCAGATCCCCTCATTCCACCCCGACAACTCAATCCAGATATTTCTAATTTAATGGAAACTGTTATCCTAACCGGAATGAGAATTAATGTTGAGGATCGTTTCCAAACTGCTGACGAACTGATTGATGCGCTCAAAGGTCAATTTGTTTCTCCTTTACAAAAAAAAGCAAGAGAGTTAGTTAAACAAGGAAAACTTGTCGAAGCAGTTCAAAGTTACGAGAAATGTTTAAGCAACGAACCCAATAATGGTGCAGCTGCGGTTGAACAAGCGTTATTGCAAATCCATCTTAATGATACTCAAGCTGAAATTGCTGCCCAAAAAGCAATTCAACTAAACCCTAATGATGGTAGAGGGTACGGAGTTTTAGGCTTGGTATATTGCCATCAAAATAACTGGGAATCCGCCGTACAACAACTACAAAAAGGGGCTAAACTTTCACCTCAAGCTCTTTGGATACAAGTTAATTTAGCCTGGGCTTTCGGTAAAATTGGTCATTGGCAAGAAGCGGAATCCGCTATCAACACAGCCCTAAAACTTGATAGTAACAATCTCTTTGCTCTCGGAATTCAAGCTTGGATTACCTTCAATCAAAATCAATTTAAAGCCACTATTGGTGCTGCTAGTAAAGCAATTACTAAATCCAAACAAAACCCCTCCCAAAAGAATCAACAAATTCAATATTGGGTTTATCCCTACCTGCTTGCCGCTCTTGACAAAGCCACCACTAGCCAACAAAGCCAAGATTTAGACCGGCGCATTCAAGACTGTCTGACTCAAATTCAAGACCATCCCTTTGCTTGGGGTTTCAAAGGTTGGAAACAAGCTCAACAAGGGTTATGGAGTCAGGCTCTTCCTTGCTTTCAACAAGCTAGTCGTCACCCCAACGCAGCCGCCTGGGTGCTTATCAATACGGCTATTAGCCATGAGCATCTCAACAATCCCTCGGAAGCCCTTCAAATTTATCAAGCTTACCTACAGAAAAATGGTGAGGAGCCTTTTATTGCCTATCGACTAGGAATATTACTCGCTCAATTGGGACAATGGAAGCAAGCGAAAACTCATCTGGAGCAGGCGATTCAACTCAAACCTGACTACCCTGAAGCCTACCACAATTTAGGCTGGGTATTACTTAATCTAAAAACTTCCGATGGACAAATCCAATATGCCCGGGAACTCTTATCCTACTACCGTCAAGCCATTGCTCTCTACAATCAACAAGATAAATCCCATCTAGCCACAATGCTCGCTCAAGCTTTAACAGAGGCTGACGTTTAAAGGCTAAGAAATGTAAAAATAACTTGCTTTGGCGAAGTTAACCTACTATAATCGCAAAGTGACTGTTTTACAGTTTCCTCCCAAGAGCTATTTTTCTACTTCCCTAACCGCCACGACTTCGTTGATTGTTATTGTTTTTTTATGTTAGTAGTTTTGGCTCTTCGGTTTGTGTTATGCAATGGACGGGGTTTATAAGCGATGTAACCCTTATATAGAAAGGCATTTAGAGATTTTTGTCAATTATTTTCGATCTAGAGCGAACTAATCAATTAAGTCTCTTGCCAGATAAAGATTTTGTCGATTTATGCCCCCCTATCGAACCATACCAAGTAACGAAGAGCCGTAGTTTTCGAGTTTAGCTAATTGATTTGAATCATGATTAAATACGTTATTCTCAATTTAGAACGGAGCAATGATAAAATTCAATGTTCTCTGCAAATAAAATATTTATCAACTAACCCATTGCGAGCGTTAATCTTTGATCAGGCTATTCAAAAGTTGTATAATTTTTTTGGTCGAGAAAAATTTATACTTGATTATCCTACCGAACTGATTAATCAATATAATAACTGGAAAAATCAATACAAGGACTTGCAACAACTAGGACTTAATCCTAGTTCGGCAAATAGCGATTTAGATAGATCTGCAAAACAATTAGATCGTAACCTAGAAAATTTTAATCAAGAATTAAATACATGGTTAGAATCTGTTCCTAATAAAGTCAAAGAAAAAATAGAGAGAAATTTCTCAAGTAATCTTGAAAAAATTTTGGACTCTGATACTAAAGTAATCTTTGTCATTGAAACTGAAATTCTGGAAATTCAAAAGCTGTTTTGGCATCAGTGGAAATTACTCAAAAAGCATTCTGAAATTAGCCTTATATTTGGGATAACACAACCAAAAAATAAAGTTAAACAAGAATCGTATGTTCGACCGTATAATAGGGAATTGAAAGTTTTGATTATTTTCGGAGATATAACCGAAGAAAAGATGAAAGATGAAAAAAATATCTGGGAAAAATCAACTTCGATATGTCATAATCTGGGTATTAAGTTAGAGTTAGAGTATTTGAAAAAACTTAGTTCTACAAAGATAAGATCACTTATCGAAAGGGGGCATCAATTTGAAGTTATTTACTTCTTGGGACATAATCCAGACGAGGAAGAAGGCAATGGGCAAGAAGACAACAGGATAAAAATTAGTGAAAATGAATATTGGACAAATTATAAATTTTGCGAATGTATTAATATTCAAAAAATAAAAACTGTAAAGCTAGTTATTTTAAACTCTTGCTATTCCCTAAAGTTAGCAAAAGCTCTCATTAACGAGGCAGAAATTCCTCAAGTTATTGCGATGAGAGAGTCTATCTTTATGGATTTTTCTCGAGAATTTTTAGTGGTTTTGTTGATCGATTTACTGCGATATAAAATTTTACCTTTTGCCCTTAAAGAAGCTCAAGAAAAGATAGAAGATAATGACGATAATAAAGGATGGCAAAGTTCTGCTTCAGTCGTTGCTCTTTTACAAAATCTTAACAAAACTCCTTGGACATGGCCTAATAATAAAGAATCTCGCTTCAAAAAGAATCTATTTCCATATTGCTCAGGTTTTTTGTCTTGTTTATTCATAGGTATAGGTTTTTTACCGATAATTTCTGCTTTGAGCAAGAATAGATTGATTAATCTTCCCGGACAGATTAATAAAATATTCCCTCCGTCAGAAGCTGAAGTAGAAAATTTATTAAAAGAAAGTACGGTAACTATTAAAGTTTATGACCCCAACACAAAAAAATTTAGTTTTTTTGCGGGTATTATTTTTGCTTATGACAAGAAAGCAGACAAATCTCATCCTCAACAAGATACAACTTATTATATTCTAACCACCGCAAAATTATTAGAAAACAAAGAAAATCGTCAAATTGTTATATTCATTAATAAAGAACGAGAAGATTACAAATACGACAGATCTATTACAGAGGTGAGTCAGCACTTAGCTATAATGACTTTTAACAGCAATAAAACATACAAAATCGCTCAACTGAGCAAAGATAAGGCTGCATTAGAAGAAAAAGTTTATATGGCTGCTCAACAGTCTCCTGAAAATCCTCATTCAACTCCCGATTTAATTGATGGTAAAATTACCGATCTAAATCCAATGCAACGAAATCAAACTTATAATTTTTTCTACAACAGTTTTAATAGTACAATTAAACCAAAAGCTGAAGGAAATCCTATTATCAATCAATATGGCTGCTTAATTGGAATTGATTTAGGTATTTCTAAGTTGCCTAATCAGAATTTAGGAATTGGTATTCCTGAAGATACTCTTCTAGAGGTAAAAAAGCTTAAAAATCCCGAGGATACATCGATAAGTAACATAGAAGAATCAAAGTTTTCATTCTATACTGAATCTTGTCAGTATGAATAACAAGGCTATAAACATTCTTTTTCCAGCTTACGATATTGAAGCTTGAACAGCGATAAAAACCACTGCGATACCGTTTCTTTATTAGGATTGTATTGATCGATTTTATCAAATACTTGCTTCAAAGTTTGCTGCCATGCCATTCCAGAAATATCCGGGGAAGAACTATAGATATTTTGATTTTGTACTTGATTAGATTCTTGAATTTTATTAGTTAATTTCGTTAAACTTTTATATCTTTGCTGACTAATTTTTGGATAATTTTTAGCAGCCAAAGCTAAACTTTCTAACTGTTTATTTTCATATTCTGCAAGTTCTGTATTGATTCTCGCTAACAAAGTCCGTAAAGAATTTTCTCTTGCTTTTAAGATTCTTGAATCGATTTCAGGATGTTGAATTGCATAGTCAGAAAATTCTGCTATTGCTTTCTCAAACTCTTGAGCTTGAGCTTTTCTAAGTTCATATCCCTTTTCGTTCAAAACCATAGCTGTAAATCCACTAACTGTAACTCAACGCAAACAATACCTTTAGTAATTCCTCTTTCTATATCTATTGTATAATAACCATAAATCGTTTGACCATTTACGGCTCTCGTATCTGCGGTTAATAATTCTCCTCCATACTTTTTCTTTTGCTCTCCACATCCTTCTAAGGAAGTATCCAGCAGGATACTATCAAGCTTTTCTGGATTTACTTTCTCGCTTTCCCAAAAACCATCATAATCATTGGGTTTTCGCTTTTTAGTCACAAAACTACCATCAAGATAGACTTTTTGGCAACCTGCTTGTTGAAGATTTAGCAATACTTTTTTTAGTCCGACTAGAAGACGTTGTCTTCTTCGAGTTGTTCCAAATCTTTCTACAAGCTCTTTCCAGCTATCTAATTTATGTTCTCCCGGCGGCAAAAAGCCGTGTTTATTAAAAGGAGGAATTCCCATGTTTTTAATATTAGATAATTTATAAGCAAGCTAGGCATTGCCCAATAAAAACTAGGGTCGATTAGAGCCAATTGAATGACTATCTTGATAAGATTGGTTTAAGGGATCTCTGTAAGTTAGGTAAAGTTTTAGAGGAATCGGTGGACTCTGAATCAACGCTAGATGATAGTCCTCAACAACCTGCATAGCTTCAGAAGTAGATAAGGATTTATCGTAACGAAGATCGGCGCATTTTTGAAAAGTATTTTGAGCAGATAATTTCAGATCTGAATACTTTTTCCAAAGCAGTAATATATCCCCAGATAGGATAAAAGAAATAGCTGTTAATGCTGCCTTAACTGCCCACTTTACCACAGTCATATCTTGATTTTCTTGGCTGATTGTAGCCGGAGAAGTTGCAAAGTCTGCAAAATAAATAATTCCTGATAAAATTGAAATTGAAATAACTAAAAATACCAGTAAATAATTGACCACTTTTGTTGCTAAAAACTCAGTAAAGTAAGCAGATTCTGTTGTAATATCCATTAATCTTTGTGGACTATTAGATAGAGAAGATGAATAATAAGGATAAGTAAAAGGAGCTTGTTGTAATTGAATTCCCGTTGTCCAAGCTCTAACCATAGCTAACTCATGGCTCGGAATATCTTCTCCTAAACTATCAGCATATAAAATCATTCTTCTACATTTATCAGCTTTTTGTGTCAAGTTATTAGCCCATTCTCGCAACCATGCTACTGCTATTGGAGTGATTAAAGCAAGAAAACCGGCAATAGCTAAAAGCCACAATTTATTGTTGACTGTCGCAATTAATGCTAAAACTTGAGCGCATAAAGATAACAACAAGCTGTACCACCATCTCACTTCAGCTTGATCGTAGAGATAATTGCGAATATCCGACAAATCTTTTTGGTTTGACATAGCTTACTTGAGAAGAGATATAAGATAAAATTTTTAACAATTTATCTAAATTTTAATCAGAAATTTAGATAAATTATCCCGTTAAAATAGGGTTTAGTCAAAAGAAAATTGTTCTGTGTGAATTTCCTCTGCTCGCTTCACTTGTATTTGAAAACTCTCTCCCAATTGAAGGGTATATTCCAAAGAGATATAATCACCTCCTTTTGTCAGATTTGCCTTCAAAGTTTGATCGGATAAAGATAGTAGCTTCAAATTCAAATCAGATGGAATTCTTTCCCCTCTATAGGATTGAACTTCCACGAGAAGTTGAAACTTTCCTTCTTTTTCAGGGGTTATCCTGACGAATAGGATAAATGTCCGTCTTCTCAGAGTAATGTATTTAGCCTTATAGAGAGGAGAGGTGATAGATTTATCAATTGTAGGTAAAGCGGGATCATCTAGGCAAACAAAATTTTGCTGTTTAGCATTAAGAATTTTTGCTGATTCATGCTCATCCCAATTCTTGGCAAAAGTTCTTTCGAGAAGTTGTTTGTTTTTAGCCAGAAGAAGTAAATCAACTAAATTGTCAATATCCGGTAATTGAGCTAATAGTAATTCGTCAGTTTCTATCTGCTCGACAAATCCAACTAAAATAGCTTTCTTCGCTTCTTCATCAATTTCTACCACCACATAACCCACATAACCCACTCTATCTGACCATACCTCGGACGGGACATAACAGATATTTTCATTTGGCAAAACTGGACGACATTCTAATTTACCGAGAACATCGATCTTTAAATCAGCACTATCCATTAAAATTCGCTGATTATAATGCCCAATAGTGCTTTCCTCTAAATTTGTTTCTACTTTCAAACACTGGCAGTAAAAGTTAACAGCAAGCACGGCTAAAGTATTTAGAAAAACCTGTTGACTTTTATCGGAATTTTTCTGCTCGCTACTAAACTTTTGAGCTAATTTAAAATCAGCACCGCTCAAGGGGACTGTAAAAGTTAAACGTTCAGCTAGTGGCATCATGGTTTTTGTCTCCTATTTCTAAAAATATTCTTGAAAAATTGGTTGCAATTTTTCAACGCTGCGTTGATAAAAGCTGCTTAAAGTTGCTAAGGAAATTCCCCATTCTGTTGACATTTCCTTCCAAGATTGTCCATTAAATCGCCTTATACAGATTGCTTGAAAATTAGCCTCCGGATGCTTTTCTATGTGAGTCTGTCGAAAACAATCTCTAGGGTCTTTTTGGATAAAATCCCATAATCTCTCCCAATCTTTTTGGGGGGACATAGATTCAGGTTGCTGGATTATATCAAGCAAGGAAATATCTGAGGCATTAGTCCAGCTTGATTGCTCCGACTGGAGAGGAACATCCAAAGATTGCTCATAAATTCTGACTCGTTTGCCGTTATTTTGTCTATGTCGCAGTTTTAAATGTTCCCTGACAGCATCGATAAATCGCTTATCGAGCAAAAAACTTACCCATGCCAAGACATTACCTTTACTTGGGTCGTACAGATCAATTTTTTCAAAAATCTCTAAAAAAGTCTGCTGTAGAGCTTCGTGAAAAATATCCTGATAGACAGACTTAGGAAAATTATAGATATTTTTACAGTACACTTTATTAGAGTTTTGAATCTCATTGGTTAGTTTTGTTAGCCATTTTTGTCTCTCCTTGCTGTTTGCAGGGGAGCTTTTAGCCAAAAGTGCTATTTCTTCAAGAAGCTTAAGTTTGCTGTCTGGGTTACTCATCGGAGAACTCTCCTTGCATTTTCTAGATCACTACCCCTTTCATCTACTCGTCAGGTTACTGGCATTTTATGCAAAAACCGATAATTAAAATTCTTTTTTGTGAGGAATTGTCGAGGGAATTGCGATCTCGCTCCCGGACTGCCTTCGGTATCGCAGCCAGAGTGGATGTGGCGCGGGGTACTATCGAGAATGTAAATTTATGTTAAGATGAACCCAAATTTTGCATAAAAAGCAGCCATCGCTACGAGAAAGTAATGTAAAACCGGAACTAAACACGATCGCTGTTTGGTTGCTATCAATCAGGACTCATTGATCAGGAGGTGGAGTGCTTGGGAGTTATTTATATTGGCGATCGCGAAACAGGTAAAACTCACCTAGTCTTGGAATTAGCTAACCCCAGGGGAAATTATGTCAAAGTTACTTATCCCGATTATCAGTATCTCAAAGGCATTTTATATCTTCCAGAACAGGGCAAAACTAGAGCAACAGATGATAAGCAAGCAATTTATGAGCAGTACATAGAAGTTAATGTCACCCTTCCCACAGGAGAGAAAATGATTGCCTTGGATTGGTTGGACACCCCCGGTGAAATCTGGCGAAAATCTTGGCAAGACAAACAACCCGATGAATGGAAAGGATTTCTCGAAACGATCAGAAAAGCTGAAGGAATTATGTTGATTTTACCGCCCTATCGGGACATCATTAAACCGACCGGTCAAGTCAACAAAGATGACTTTATCACCACAAAACAATGGTGTAATCGTTTTGACCGTTGGCTTGAATTTTTCCAGCAAGATTGTCCGAAAATTCGACATCTTCTCCTCTGTTTAAATAAAGCCGATTTACTCCCAATCGATCTCGAAGAAGAAGCCAGAAAACTCGCTTTTAATCCTGATTTCCAACCCATAACATGGCAAGAGAGAGATAACTATGTTTTTCAGCGTTATTTTCGACCGATTCACCCTCAAATCAATCAACTTAACCGTAGTATTCAAGGGTTAACAATTAGATGTTTCATTACGAGCATATATAATCGAAAATTATTAGAACTACCCTGGATTTATTTGGGCAGTCATCTCGCAAAGTAAAGTTAAAATAGGAGTAAAAATGACCAGTGGAAATATTGTTGTAATTGGACCGACAGCAGCAGGAAAAACCACCTATTTAGCGGCTTTATCCTACTTCAAAGAACACAAACAAGGCAAAAAACTATTTACTGTCAACCCCCAAAATCCTGCCACAAGAATACTTGCAGAAAAAGCTGAAAATATTCTCAAACAGGCGGCCGATCTAGATAGAACTGTCATCGGACAAGAGATTGAGTCAGTAGATGACTTACCCTTTTATTCCTTTGGTATCACAGCCAAACCCTATTGGTATAGTTCCACGGAGACTTTTCAATTAACCGCTAGAGATTATCCCGGAGAAGTCTTTGAGGCAATTGCCAGTCCCAGTGCAAGAAAGCCTATCCATGAAGATTTTATTAATGAATGTTTTACCGATGTCATCGGCTGTCTAATTATGCTAACAGGATGGGAACCCGGAACTGATAACTTTTATAACAGAATCATGAAACAATTCCTTAAATTAATGGATGAGCGGGGTCGTTCTCAGAATTTGAAGTTAGCAATAGTTATGAGTAAATGTGAAAGAGGAGAAATTTGGCCCGGTAGGCTTGACCCAGAAATTGATTTGTTCGGTGTCCATTTACGAGAAACTACTAAAACCTTGCGAGAAAAAGTTATTCCCCAGAATCTGCGTTTTTTTGCCCTTTCTACCTTTGGCGTTTTAGGCAGAGATAATCCCCGTCCTAACCGAGAAGATCGGATGAAAGGAGAAGAACCGGCTTCGGTGATTAGACAACCAAACTCATGGCAACCTTATAATCTAATTGAACCTCTCTATTGGCTCAGTAAAAAACCAAATCAAGGAGCCAAAAATGAAAGCGTTTGACTGGTTAAAACCAAAAGCTCCTGAATTAAAAGATGCCAATGCCGAAATACGGGTTATTGGCGATCGCAGTGCTGGTAAAACCGCCTATATGGCTTCCCTCGCCTATTGGCCAAATGCTAAGGCCGATAGTCCAGTTCAATCGGTGACTCCAGTGGGGAACCAAGAAGCCAGCGCACAACTGATGAACATGGCACAGAACATCTTGGAACAGGGACTAGAATTAGAACCAACTCCCCTAGAAGCCACCGTTGATGAAGTCAAAGATTATGGATTAAGTATTGTTCTCAAAGAACAATTTTCTTTGAAAAATCTGCAAAGAGGCCTATCTTCTAGCGCAATACGTCTCAATGTTAACTGTAAAGATTATTCCGGCGAGTTTCTTCGGGATCTCATTAACAAAACCGGCGATCCGCGCTTAGTTGACTATCTCGAAGACTGTGTGGTGGCTACAGGTCTTTTATTGTTAGTGGATGGAACCTCTCACCGCAAAGATAAAGACTATGCTATCGGACTAGAAAAGTTTTTAGCGGCTTTAGACAGGGTGGATATTAATCCCAAACAGCGCCGCGTTGCTTTTGCGGTTAGTAAGTGCGAACTGAGTCAACTGTGGGTGAGTCGTCATGAACCGAGAAAATTGACACAAAGACGCTTTCCTCTGATGCAAAATAAATTAGAAAACTGGGTAGATAGGGGAGGAGGTGAAGTGGACTATTTTGCCACTTCTGCCTTTGGTACGTTGGGAACAAATTATCCCGAACCCAACTCGATCGAAAAACAACGCGATCGCCAAGGAACAACTTCTATTATCCGCGATCCGAAGCGGTGGCGACCCTTTGGTTTAGTTTCCCCGATTTACTGGCTTTGTACCGGTCAACATCACAAAGAATTAGATAAGGATTAAAACAATGACTACTATTCACATTCATGAATTTAGCACGGGTATTTTAGTCGATGGCACTGGCGGTGCTGGTGAGTGGAGGTCGCGGGGTTTTTCGGGAGAGTACATGAACTCAACCCTTGCTGAAATTCCTAGACCTGTACAGTTAGCGATCAAAAATCGGGAATTTGCCGTTTCTGAAGGCGCATCTAGCCAAAATCCCGCCATTATTGGACGGGAAGTGGAATATCATGGAGAGGCTTGGTCAGTCATTGCCGTCGTCACACGGGGGATGGATGAACGGGGACGGGGTGCATCTCTCTATCGCTATTTCTTGTGTGAGGGATTGGATAAATTACACCATCTTTTATATTGGCACACCAGAAACGGAAAGCCTAGTTTTAACCCCTCCGATTATAGACAAGTCGGTCGGTTTACAGAATATAACGATACTGAAACTCAAATTAATGACCATATTCCGCCTGAGTTGGATGGGATTTGGGAAGGAAAAACACCGATAATTATTACTCAAAAACAGCCACCATATCCTGCTTTAATCATTCATAAAATTGCCTCTAAAACTGACCCAGCAAGATATAATGAATTGATTTCTTGGGCCTGGAATGTGGAGGCTTTAGAGAAACCAAATCGCTTTTTAGTCATTCATCCCGCCAGTGCAAAAGCAGAGGAGAACATAAGAGCCACAATAAACAGTATTCCTCAACTTCCCCCGGCTATACCCGAAGAACCCCTAATTAGAACTGCTATTAAGAATTCCTGCCGGACAGGAAACTTTCAAGAAAATTTAGCCCCTATCGAAAATGCTTTGAACAATCCTAAAATTCAACAGGATTATAAAACCTTTTGGAATTGCATATTTGAAGGACAAGGCTCCAAAGATGCTTATGAGCAACAAATTTATGATGACTTTAAAGTACGTCTTTTGACGCTACAAGCCATCATTTGCCCTGAAAAGCTGCCAGATTTTGTCGCTTGGATAATGAAAAAAGAGAAGGATTATTATCCAATATCTCAGAGGTTTCAAGGGGAGATTGTAAAAGCTATTACTCAGCGAAACTCATTAATATTTAATCAAGTTAAGCAAGGTATTAATATACTTATTCTTCATATCATTAAGCAGCCAGAATTGATAGATGCTACAGCTAAACTCTTATTAGATGAAGTCGGACTCTGGGGAGTAACATATAAAAGTTACACAAGTGTGGGATTGAAACAAGATTTAAAGAAAAAAGCAGGTTATCTAAGCACGGAAACAGAAGGTTTAAAAGAAAAAGAGTTTTATGTATTAAATGATGTACATTGGCAAGAAATTATAGATGACTTAAGGAAAGTTTGGAATCGTCCTTTTTATCCTGATAAAACAACTCAAAAATACATCCATCTTGCTCACCTATTTGATAAGCTAGAAGTGCCTTCAAATGACAATAAAGATAGTTTAACCATTTTCTTTTATCATCTCGCTCAAGGAAAGATTCCTAGTGACGTATATAAACGCCATGGATTAAAGGGAGATGAAGGTGATAATTTTGGTATTAAAGTTCAAAGAGATATACCTTGGCAAGAACCAGTATTTAGAGAAATAAAAGAAACAGCAATATTTCTCCTATCTTTGGTGTTTAAAGGTGGAGCATCTGGCTGTTTTATTGCTATTATTTATTTTTTGCTTATATTCACTTTAGGAGGATTTTTCTTTCAAAGATTATTGAATTTAACTAATTTATCTGTATCCGGTTTACCCGGAGGATCAAACACTTCAGAATCGCCGATTATTAAAAAAGCGTTCGTAAGCTTTTCAGCCACTAAAAAATCATTAAAGCAAATTGAAAATGACTTGATGAAAACCCCTAGAGCAGACGGTTCCGAACCTAACAAGGATGAGATTGATAAAGCTATTTCAAAAATTCTCGATCCTACCTATTCTTCCAATGCTGGTAAACCCTCTACTTCTAATGACTATCTCAATCTTAAAACTATAGACAAAAATAAAGACAAGTGGATTCAGGCAATAACATATTATCAATTTTACAAAGTTACACCATCTAATTCTGATGATGTTGATGGCATTATTGATAAGGATGGAAACACTTATCAAGCTCTAAAATGTAATCTACTTCAAAATATGAAACTGCAACCAAGTCAAGGAACTGCTGACAATTGTAAAAATATGGGATTTTCCAAAGTTAAAGCCTCCTCAAATCAAGTTAAATCTCCTTCTCCATCTCCGTCTCCAACAGACGAAGAAAATAAAAAAGCTAATGCAATCAAAGAGTTTGATAAACCACAAAAGACAAAATTTACTTTAGAAACTTTAGTAAAAGAATTGGATGACGCTTTTACTCTTTATACTTCATCATCTGTAATTAATGTTCTTGATCCTAGTAATGACATTGGACTTGTCTTTTCTAATATGACTGAACCAGCAGATAAAGAAGCTTGGGTTAAAGCTATTTTTAAATATCAAGAAAGTCTTAAATCTAGAGTTAAACCAGGGCAATCTATTAATATTGATGTTGATGGAGTGATTAACTATGAAAGGAATACCTATAACCTTTTGAAGTGTGATGTAGCTGCTCAACTAGGTCAAACATTAAGTAATACACCAATTTGCGGTAAAGTAAACCC
This sequence comes from Microcystis sp. M113S1, assembly GCF_020246945.1. NCBI lineage: Bacteria > Bacillati > Cyanobacteriota > Cyanophyceae > Chroococcales > Microcystaceae > Microcystis > Microcystis sp. M113S1. Next base: position 30,387 of record NZ_JADBSA010000019.1, read on the forward strand.
AATTGATTAATCAACTCCCCCAAGAGGATAGTTTTTAAACCTATGAGAATTTGGCTTTACATACTAGCAGGAATAACCTCGGCTTTAATTGGCTGGAATATCGGTCAGATTTTCTTGACTGATTTAAAAATCCTGTCTCGGTTTCCAGAGGTGGTTCTTTTCCCCTGCGTCGCTATATCCTTAGCGATTGGGATGGTAATGAATGAAATATTTATTAGTAATCCCACCCGTCCTAAACTCAACTTTCGGATTGCTTTAATTCCCCTATTAATTGCCACCTTAATCGGATTGATTGTCGGATTAGCAGCGGGTGGAATCTTTCAGCTATTAATTCAATTTGGAGTTGCTGAATTTCTCGGTAGATTTTTGGGTTGGCTTTTTGTCGGTGCAGCCGTCGGATTAGCCGAAGGACTAACTTGGCAATTTTACAGCATGGAGGCTGGCGATCGCGATCGTTTTCGACAACGGTTATATACTAGCATCATCGGTGCGGTTGTTGCCAGTTTCGTAGCGGTGGTAATCTTTGAATTTATTCGCCAATGGTTAGGCACTTCAGAAGCATTTATAAAAGCAGAAGATCCCCTCGGATTTGCCATTTTAGGCTTGTTGCTTGGCCTAACCTTTACAATTACTAATTCTCCTAGCTATATGGCAGCACTGAGAGCCGGTAAAGGATTCGAGTACAGAAAAAGCAGTCCCGAACTCGAAAGCATTGATCCTCAATTTACATCCATAAATTCAGTCTTTCCTAACATCCATAAAACGCTCAAATTTGTCAGTGAATCGGATGCGGAAAAAATCGAAGAGGGACTGTCGATTCAACTTCCCGCCAAAGGAATCATCAAAATTGGTTCTGTCCCCAAAACTAAAGGTTCTGATGGTGTAGAAAGAGGATCGGATATTTATCTCCCCGGACTCCCCCCCCATATTGCTGACATCAAAATTACCCGCCGTGATGCCATTTTAGATCCTAACCCAACATTTTACAACCTTATTGAACTCAATGGCAGACGTTTAACTAGCACCAAAGAAATTACACTTAAACACAATAACCTGATAACCTTCCATGTTAAAGATAACCACAACCCCGATGAACCCAAAATCTATCGTTTCGTCTTCTACAATCGCTTCCTTGACCCACAAGCTTAGTTTATCAATGATTATGTTAAGCGCTCTTATTACCCCAGCTTGGGGAATTAAACCTGAAATCACAGATATTGAGGACATCGACGATAAAGTGACTCTTCAAATTCAAGTGACAGGAGAAGAAAGTAAACCGATTATGGGTCTAGCTGAAAGCGATTTTCAGCTTAAAGTTCTTGATAAAAAAAACAACAAAACTTATCAAGGAAAACAACTGCCTTTTGACTGGAAGTCTCCCCGAGAAACGACTCCTCCTGATGCTTGGATTGTCGTTCTCATCGACTTTAGTGGCAGTATGAATTGTTCTCAGGCTCTCAACACAAAATGTGATGCCAAAGCGGTTGCTAAAGGAAAGCGAAAATTAGATGCAGCAATTAACGCGCTGGGAACATTTATTAAATTAGCCTCAGAGCGTAAAGGCAAAACCTATTTATCTATTGTTCCCTTTGGGGTAGAAGGTAAAAATGACAAGCCTGGAGCCTGTGATTATTACCCAAAAGTTACTTCAGAAACTCTCGATAAGTTTAATTTCGTGCAAGATGTTAAACAAACTAATTTTCTAGGTCTAGATCGTTTTTCTGATAAAACTCCTTGTGCAACGACCAACTTCTATCAAGCTCTCAAAGAAACCGTCAATTTTTTTAAAAACGATAAAGAAGGTCGTTTTTATCCTAAAGATAAAGAAGGAAAACCTTTAAAACCTCAACCACGACTCTCAATTATTCTCCTTTCTGATGGCTTTGATAATAATAGTAATTATCAAGAAGTTCAGAAAACTTTAGCAGTTCTTCAGAACAATAAAGATATTGTTGTTCATACCCTAGGATATGGCTTAACCCCACAACAATTAGGCAAAAAATATTCCTTAGGTAAACCTGCTGTTCGTCGAGATATTAATAACCCCAAATTATCCCAAGCAACTAGAGAGCAACTAGAAAAAGAATTTGTAGATCAAAAACAGTTAGCGGAAATTGCAAAGTTAACAGGAGGAGTTACTGAATTTGCTGGTGATGCTGATGAAATTGCCGAGAAATTAGAAATTTTCCTTGATGCGATTCAAGGACGATACGAAATCAGTTATATACAACCCAACGTTCGACGAGGAGGCGAATATGTAGCCACAGTTTCTACTCAAAAAGTAGCATCACAATCTAAACCTTATACCCTTGATTTTTTTGGGCGTACACTTCCCTTAGAAACCAGAATATTAATGCTTATTTGTATTTTTCTTGCTCTTGGTTTGGGAGGAGTTATTCCTTTTTATTATTGGGGAAAATGGTTAAAAGAAAAACAAAACTAATACTAAATATTTTCGGCACTTGTAAAGTTATGAAACAAATCCTGATTTATTCATCTCTCTTTCTTCTCAGTAGTTGTAATTTTCAGTTTAATCAACCTCAAAAAACTTCAGAATGTCCTCAAAAACCCACAGCTATTCTCATTGCAGAAAATCTAGAAAATGTTAACCTAACAACTAAAACTATCACCAAATCTAATCAGGTTAGTTCTACTAAAGCTGTCGGATACACCTTTAAAGGAAAGTCAGGACAAACCCTTAGCTATAACACAGATGATGATATCTGTGTGTGGCTTTATAGTCCAGACAATCAAATTTTACAAGGAACAAAATTGCCAGAAGATGGAAAGTATTTGCTGCAAATTGCTGCCCCCAAAGGTTCTAAAACCTTTAAGATAGAAATGAGTTTAGAAACGCTCGCTTCTTCCCCGACACCGACACCAAGACTCTCTCCATCTCCCTCACCTTCCCATGATCTCACACAAGATGAAGCAGAAAAACTTGTTAAACGTTGGTATGAAGTTAAAAGACAGGCTTTCGGTTCTTCTTTTGACGACACCTTAGTAAAGCAATACGCCACCGGACAACTTTATTCTAACACCTTAGAAAAATGTAATGATGGAATCTGCGGGGGGACAGTGGGTTGGCTGCGCTCTAAAGGCTGTTATTATACTTATGATTTTTCCAATATCAATGAGATAGTCTCTTTTGCTCCTTCAGGTTCGTCACCTTCAATAACGGTCAATGTCACGGAACAACTTACACTCCATGGTCCCAGAAGTGCTGGATGTGGAACCCCAACCCAAACTTATCAAAAAAATGTTACCTATTGGTTTCAAAAAAATAACGGTGTTTGGAAAATAGAAAAATATAAGGTAGGAACCTAATCATGGAAAGAAAAAGAAGAAAGTCAATAAAAGTCAGAACACAATCGAAAACCTACCATATCCAGTGGTCTAGGTTTTTGCCCATCTTAATTTCTTTGTTTATAACATCTGCAATCACTCTATATTTTATCTTAAACTCCTCCAAAAACGAATCCTGTACAATAACTAAACTATCGTTAATTGACAGCGTTCCTAAATCTCTAGAAGGTCGAGTTTCTCCTAATCGAGTCCAATGCTATAAATTTCAAGGCATTCAAGGACAGCAATTACAATTAACAACTAATAAAAAAATAAGCTTGATTTACCCAGGTAATCAATCTCAAAATCTCCAAGGCGATTATCAAACGATTCTGTCCGAAACAGGTGACTATTCGCTAGTCATAGAGACGCAAGAAGATAACTTAGATTATCAAATTAACCTGATAGTAAGCTCGCAAAATACAACTAATCTGCCTAGAAAAACGCCCGTTACTGATTTTTCTTTAATACCTTTAACACCTCAACTTCCTAGTCAGCCTAATCGGCTAACTTATAACATTCAACAGTCGCCTACTTTTTATCAAGATCAAGAATTGCAGAAAATCGTTGACAATATTGTAAGTTTAGCTCAATCTAGAAAGTTACCAATAGATAAATTGTCTATCAGTTTAGTTGACTTAAATCAATCTGAATGTTGCGCTTATGCTGCTTATCAAGATAGTGAATTTAGATATCCCGCTAGTATTGTCAAGCTTTTCTGGCTGGTAGTTCTCTATAGTCAATATTATTATCAAGGAATTGAGCCGAATCAAATTCCTCCAGAAAAACTAAAAGTTATTTCTAAAATGATTAAAGATTCCGATAATGAATCAGCGAGTATCATTGTTGATGAAATTACTCAAACCAAATCGATTCAAAAAGACCTCGCACCAGAAAAACTCAAAGTCTGGATTAGCAAACGTTACGCTCTTAATGATTTTTTTGCATCCTATTTTGTTGATTCTGTTAATTACCCCCTGAATATTAGTCAGAAAACTTTCCCTATTCCCAATCTACTCGAAGATCCAGCAGGACCAGACCAACAAATTCGTCAGCTTAACGGCAAAAACTCACCACCGAGACGAAATTATTTAAATACCTATAGCGTTGCTAGATTGGTGCTCGAAATTGAACAAGGAAAAGCCATTTCGCCAGCTTATAGCCAAGCGATTAAAGAATTAATTAAACGAGATTTACATCCTCAAGCGTGGAAAGAAAAACCTTTTAATCCTATCCAAGACTTTTTCGGTCAATCTCTCCCCGTTAAAACTCAATTTTATGCTAAAATGGGCTGGACATTTAATAATCGAAATGATGCGGCTATTATCGTCAGTCCTGATAACAAAGCTCATTATATTTTAGTTGTCTTTGGAGATGAAAAAAAGTTTTATCAAGACAAAGAGTTTTTCCCGATTCTTTCACGACAAGTTTATAACCAAATGCTTAAAAAATGACTTAAGAAAAGACTAGAATAGGAGATAATTCGGGAGAATAAGTAGGTAAATATGCCGATTAAATTGCAAAGGGTAGTTCAAATGATTCTGGTTCTGATGGAGTTGCCGCCAAGATTATATACATCTGTACTGAATAAAAAAAGTGCAGGACTTTTAGGGTATTTTACCTTTTTCCTATGGGCATTTCAGGCTTTTTCAACATACCCTACTTAACTTTTCGCAATCCTTTAGAAAGATAAGCAACGAAAAAAGCTAACACTCCTGTCATCCCTACCTCAAAATAATTAGTCATGAGAATAGCGGTAAAAAAAAGGAGCAAGATAATTAATATAGTTCGCTTTGGTTCAGATAATTTCATCTCTAATTGCCTCTAATTCGGTTTTAATACTTAATGGTTGATAACCCAAAGAAAAAGCGAGAGAACTATCAAGAGAAACATCCTGCGGACGCGGCGCAATCATGGGAACATCGGACTGTAAACAGGGTTTTATTTGTTCCCTAGTAATGTTAAAAACTGCCGCCATTAGTAAACCAAATTGATAACGAGAAACTCTTTCTTTACCCCCTAGATGAATAATACCTTGCACTTTTTCTAGAGCTAAAAGTAAACCATTCACCGCACTATTAACCCCAACAGCAGTACGATATTCGTCAGTAAATAGAGATAATTCTTTTCCCTCTTGGAGGGTTTTTAAAAAGGGTTGGAGAAAACTATTAGCGGTGGGAGAAGGGGAACCAAACATCAAAGGCATTCGACAGATAGCCGCCCAAGGATATATTGCTAAAATACCCTTTTCTGCCGCTACTTTTTGCTCACCATAGATACTCAAGGGAGAAACCGGATCATTTTCGGAATAGGGGGCATTTTTACCATCAAAAACTAAATCGGTAGAGGTAAAAACTAGCGGTATTTGATATTGACTACACAAACGGGCAATTTCTAGAGAAGCTGTCAGATTAATTGCCTCGGATGCTTGGGGAAATTCTTGACAGAGATTCGGTTTTGATTGGGCAGCCGCATGAATTACTGCGTCGGGTTTAATCTGTTGAAAAAGTTCTTTAACTGCGGCTAAGTCTGTTAAGTTAATTTTAATTAAATTTGGGTCATTACTATTGACATTGTGATTAAAATATGTACCGAAACTGGCCCAGGATGAGCGAGTTTTTTGGTAAATATGCCAACCTAAAAACCCACTAACTCCAGTGATTAACAGCGTTTTCATAGTTTAGAGATTAAATCCTTTTTCGTAGGCTAAAAACTGTACCTGTGGTTCCAACGGTTCACTAACTAAACCAATTCCTGCAAATCCCCATCGCTGCATCAGTCCCTTTAATTGTGTTCCTGAGAGAGTTTCCACTGAAAAATTATTGGCTAAATCCTGAGCATGGGTATTGATATAACTTAAAGCATCGTAGGATTCTTTAAACAGAAGCAGATAACTAGCCGGAGTTTCGCTTTCACCTTTTCTCAGACGCGCCACTAGATATTGTCCGTCTTGTTTTGACCTGAGTAAATAATGTGTAGTTGCTAACATATTTTGTTAAGTAAAAAGTGAAAAAAGGGGTTGGGGGTTAGGGGTTAGGGGTTGGGGGTTGGGTTTTGGGGTTTTAGGGTTTTGGGGTTTTAGTTGAATTTCCCCATTTCCCCTACTTTAAATCCTCCAATTTAATTCTAGGATCTACAGCTTTGAGAAGTAAATCAGCCAGGAGATTACCGATAATCAACATAGTAGCACCCATCATTAAACTGCCCATAACTAAATATAAATCTTTAGCCGTCACAGCTTGCAGAATTAAACGACCTAATCCGGGCCAGTTAAAGAAAAATTCGGCGATAAATGCCCCACTTAACAAACTGGAAAATTCAAAGCCCAAAAGAGTTATCAGGGGATTAATAGCATTGCGTAAAGCGTGGACATAGATAACTTTATTTTCCGGTAAACCTTTCGCCCTCGCGGTTTGAATATAATCCTGTCGAAGAACATCTAATAATTGTCCCCGCATCAATCTTTGTAATCCAGCAAAACTGGTAACTGTCAGGGCAATAGTTGGTAAAATCATGTGCCAAGCGATATCTAAAACTTTACCGATAGGGGAATATTCCGAATAGTTAATACTGGTCATATCACCCACCGGTAAAAGCGGCGAGACATTTTGGGCGAGAATTAGCAGTAAAAGGGCAGTGATAAAACTGGGGAAACCTTGACCAACATAACTGATAACTCGGAAAAATTTATCGATAAATTGGTTTTGTTTGACGGCGCTGAGAATGCCCAAGGGAATCGCAATCGCCCAGGTTAAAATGATGGAAGTCAAAGACATTAATAACGTCGCTGGAATTCTCTCTAATAATAGGGAAGACACGGGACGAAAATAGGTAAAACTCAGACCAAAATTAAACTGAGTTACCACTTGCCATAACCATTTAAAATACTGGACAATCGGCGGGTCTTTTAAACCAAAAAGGGCAATATATTGTTCTTTAGTTTCCTGACTAATCTTGGGATTAAGGTCAAGCAAAGCCAGAAAACCGCCGGGGGTTAATTGGATAATAGCGAAACTCAAAGCCGAGGCCAACAACAGAGTTAATAAACCCTGGAGAACACGCTTGACAATATATAAAAAAGTTTCGCTAGTTAGGAGAGATTGTAACCCATTAGCACTCGATCGAGCGGTTGCATCCTTATAATTATCATCAGTCGCCGTCATAGAAAAAAACCTAATAATCGATGAGGGTAATAATCGGTAAATCGGGTAATTTTTCCCGACCACCGAGGTCGATTAACTCGATGATAAAAGCAAATCCTAAAACCTCGCAACCAATTTTTTCTAATAAATCGGCCGTCGCTTTCGCCGTCCCTCCCGTCGCGATCAAATCATCGACAATTAAGACTTTATGATGGGCCGCCACCGCGTCTTGATGAATTTCGAGGCTATCGCTTCCGTATTCCAAATCATACTCGATACTGTGAACGGCGGCGGGTAATTTGCCCGGTTTCCGGACAGGAATAAATCCCGCTTCTAATTGGTATGCTAAAGGAACACCAAAGAGAAAACCCCTGGATTCCATACCGACAATGTAATCAGGGGATAAACCGTAATCGCGACACTTTGCCGTTAGGGTATCGATCGTGTAACGTAATCCTTGGGGATGATTGAGTAGGGTAGTAATATCGCGGAAGACAATACCCGGTTTGGGAAAGTCGGGAATATCGCGAATAAGTGATTTCAGATCCATTCGGTTTCCTTGTCTCGTAAAATGGGGGACAGCTATCTATACAATACAATTTACAATATCCTGACTCGATCGCCCTTGTGTTTTAGTTCTCCTATATCATGACCTCTACTAGCCTAACGCCCGAATCTACAGCATCAGCCCCAGAAAAACCAGTTATTTTAAGCGTTTTACCCGATTTTCCGATTGCCAGTCAGCAATGCGCCCTACATCTCCAACAGCATATCGATTTAATGCTATTAGCGTTGGAATCCTTAGAAGTCGGTGCCGGGGAAGCCCTGTTAGCCCTCTGTAAAGAACTAGGACTCGATAAAATTGTTAAAAACCGGATTATTTTCTGGCGCTTACGCTGTACTAATCCATGGCGAATTTCCTACACCCTCGACCGTCTCACCCTTGACCAAGCAAAAGCTTTAGTTATCATTGCCAGTTATCGGGCCAAACCTCTAGCTATATCCATCCGACAATTACTGTTAGCGCGGCAACAGATGGAATCAAAGGGTTTACCCGTGGATAATAATTTTCTTTTATCAGAATACCTAGAAAGATTTCGCTCCAATTTTCGCAGTCGCATGAACCCCCGCCGGGCCAAAGTATCGGTTTATCTAGCCGATGAAAATGCTTTAAATGAACTGGCTTTATCCCTCCTCGATCAGTTATTATTTTGTACTGGTACGACGGGAATGCAGCGGTTTTGGATTAGTTTATTTGATGGGGAGATCGTGTAGAGATGAGAAGACAGTATAGCTTGCCCAATTGTACCCTGATTCTCGATGGTTTCGGCGATGATTTCGCCCCAGCTAACCCCAGTGATAGCCGACCTTTACTCTCAATTTTGACTAACGTAGAATGTCGGTTAATCGGGGCCAATAAAGTCCTGCAAGGTGGTCGGGTTTTCTTGGAAAATTTAGTACAAGCGGTCAGTCAGTATGCCCAAGAATTTTTGAGTGGTGTTCGTCATCCCCAAGACCCCGTCCATGAACCAGATCATGTGTACCTAGAAAAGATGGACCAGAATCTCCATCGTCTGGTTTGGTATCCATCAACGGACTTGAATATCCCGGAAAGTCCAGTCAAGATAGAAATCAGTACCGTGCAGTTATTCGATTTAATAGAAGCGATTGACCAATTTTTTGCCGATACTCGCACTTTACCCGACCTAACCCTGAAATTACAGCCAGTTTCCCGTCGCTACCATAAGGTTAATGAATCGGTGGCCAGTCGAACAGTACCTTTTTTGGCAGGATTAGGCAGTCTTGTCGCTTGCGCCCTACTTTTCTATCTGTTACCCGTCCCCCAAGTCCGTAAACCCGAAAATCCCCCCATTCCTGCCGATTCTCCCAGTCCCACCGTCCCCACTAATCCCGTCCCCCCTCCTAGATAAAATTAGGACCCTAAGCTACATCTATAAATGGAGTGACGGGAATATGGCTATAAACTTCGGCATTCTTTGCCTGAGCTTGACGGAGATCGTAGTCTGTTTGAAGATTCAGCCAAAACTGAGGACTGTTACCAAAATATCGTGACAGACGCAAAGCTGTGTCCGCAGTGATACTACGCTTACCGGCTAAAATCTCACCGATACGAGTTTGAGCTACGCTTAAATCTTTGCTCAGTCTGTAGGGGGTAATATTGAGCGGTTCCAGAAAATCTAACTTGAGGATTTCACCGGGATGGATATTTGGCAAACGGTGGAACTGAGCTTTTACATTGAGCCTGTCGAAATGTGTCGAAGTGTTGCTGTTCATTGCATTTAGCTAATTTTAGTGGTAGTCCACTATCTCTACCTGATCAGCATTGCCTTCATCAGTCCAAATGAAGCAAATTCTCCATTGGTCATTAATACGGATGCTGTACTGGCCCTGACGATCGCCCTGCAACTTCTCCAACCGATTACCCGGTGGGACACGCAGATCATTGATCGATAACGCCGCTGCAAGGATTAGCAGTTTTCGTAGAGCGACCGATTGAATATCAGGGGGATAGTGACGAGACTGAAACCCCTCGAAAATGAGCTTAGTCTCTTCGGACTTGAAATTGACGATCATAACTGATAACTGATTAACTGATTAACTGATGATCAAATCCTAACGCCTAACGATACTATTGTCAAGCAGAAGTAAGCCCCACACCCCACACCCCACACCCTTCTCCCCTGCTCTGTCCCAGTTTTTTAGAGAAAGTAACCGAGAAAAACCAGATCTTTTTTGCACAAGTTAGAAAAATTGTGTTATACTGGTAAATCTGTGAAGGTTTTTCGATAGGGAGTATTGAAAAAAAAATGACCAAACTGGGAACCCATTTGATTGTCGATGCTTGGCAAGTACCTGCTGACCTCCTCAACGATCCCGAGCGCATTCGCCGCGCTATCCTCGATGGAATTACGGCAGGAGAAGCAACGCTGATCGATTTGTGTGTCCACCAGTTCAGTCCCCACGGAGTTACCGCGACGGCGACTTTAGCTGAATCTCATATCGCGATCCACACCTGGCCTGAACACGGCTATTTCGCCGCTGATTTATTCTTCTGTGGTGCGGGTAAACCCGTGGTTGCCATGGAAATTTTGACCAAATCCCTGCAAGCAGGTGAGATTAAAGTGCGGGAACTAACCAGAGGATTCCCCGGTCCTGGGGCAGTTTATGAAAGCAAAAAGGAAGAACCCCTTAAATCTTCCCTGGTTATGGCCTAATTTCTAGGGACTGCCTCGATAATAAGTTAGCATCACTGGCGATCGCCTAAACTGAAATCGTGATCAGGATAACCTTTGTTTTTATCGAAAATTTGGGTTAAAACCCCGTCGTTTTACGACGGCTTTAAGCTACAATGGAAAAAGCGATAACCAAGCTAAGCTAAAAACTGAACCTTGACAACAGATAGTAGGGGGTTTCGTTCAGAAAAGACTTCAAATTCGGCCTTGAACGAGTAAAACTTTCTAGGAAATAAGGTGGAAC
>NZ_JADBSA010000190.1:0-9734 GCF_020246945.1 Microcystis sp. M113S1
GCATTTTATTATTACCAGTGGAGGAGTTTACCCCTTTAATAATTAATTCATCTCGCACAGAATTAATTGCCCACTTTTCCAATTAAAAGAATAACTCAATCCTTTGATGATACTGGATTTTGAAATTGGCTGATTAACCAGCAACCTATTATTATCTTTCTCAATCTACGAGAATTTGCCAGGCAATTTTCCGGGCAAATTCGGGGATATGGAGGATTGTTCTGGAACCAACATCAGCTTTCTTGCTAATTTGTGGCCAATTAGCAGCAATTTAGCTCTGATGACCTGAGAATAGCTTTTCTAAAGCTTCCTTCAAGGTTGGTTCCATGACAATTTTATTTTGATAAGCAACTGTTACTCTAGCGATTGTCGGGACACTATTTTGGTCTGCCACTAGATACAAAGGTTCTACATAAAGCAGAGATTGTTCAATGGGAATAATTAATAGGTGTCCTTGCAAAACTTTAGAACCGTCCCGATTCCAAAGGGAAATCTGTTGAGAAATATCTGGATCTTGGTTAATTAAAGCCTCAATTTGATTCGGTCCATACACTAACCTTTGTTTAGGAAATTGATAGAGTAATAACTTACCATACTCTCTATCATCTGAACGCGCTGCTAACCAAGCGATTAAATTTTGCCGACTAGAGGGAGTATAGGGATGGAGGAGAATAAATTCTTCTTTGTCGGAATCGGGCAGTTTCATGATTAAATAATAGGGTGATACAGCCTGGGGTTCCGTGCCGTAAATTTCTAGGGGAATTTCCCATTGATCCTCCCGATTATAAAATACTTGCGGATCGGTCATGTGATAGGTTAATAATCTTTCCGCTTGGGTACTAAATAAATCTTCGGGATAACGGATATGACTGCGGATAGTTTTTGGCATTTCTGATAAAGATTTAAAGAGATGAGGAAAGATTTTACTCCAGGTCTGAATGATTGGATCATTTTCATCGGCAACATAGAAATTCACCGTTCCATGATAGGCATCCACTACCACTTTGACCGAATTGCGAATATAGTTAAATTTATCTTTCCCCGGGTCAGAATAGGGATAGCGATTGCTGATAGTATAAGCATCAATAATCCAATGTAATTTACTACTACTATCCCCCACATCTGCCGCTACTAAATAGGGGTTGCGATCATAATTTAAAAAAGGGGCGATAGTTTGCACGCGATTTTGGATATCACGACGCATTAATAAGCGAGTTTCGGGAGTAAAATCTTGGCTAAATAACATTTGCCAATCCCGTAGATAAAGGGCAAATAGCCAACGTCTCCACCCCGTCCCCACTAGGATTCCTCCCTTACCATCGTAGGTGTTATAGACATTTCCATCCCCGCTAGGAAAATCCAATTCTTCTACGGTGGTGGGAGTCATCACATAATTATTAGTTAATTCCCCGTAGTAAATGCGTGGTTTACCAATGGGAATACTATAATCAATTAATTCGCTAGAGGTTTGTAGGGCCCCTTCGTCTTTATTTGTGCCGATATCTTTGACAAAATAGTAGGGTAAACCCCCGGCAGCCACTAAATTAACCGGGGAAAGAGTGAACCCATAACCGTGGGTATAAACGAGATGTTTATTCACCCAAGTATTAGCAGAAGTGGGAACCGCACTATAATCTAATTCTCTAGCGGCAATAATGGTCTGTTGTTTTTCAGATATTTGACGTTCCTCGATTTTTTCAGGCAGTCCTACTCGTACCCTATAGCGATCAATATCAGCATCGGGGAATTTATAATATAAGCGAATTTGCTGTAATTGTCGGTTAGTTTCTAGCAGTGGTTTGGTGTCCCAAAGACGAATATTATCGATAGTTAGATGATTTCTCTCTAAAACTTCGGCATTTAATTCGGCCTGTGGATCGAAAACTTGGGCATCAATTCTATCTAAGGAAAAAGCTGCTCTTGTGGATTGAATACTTCTTTCAATATAGGGTCTTTCTCTCACTAATTCATTCGGTTGTACGATTATTTTTTGTAATGCTCCACTGATAATTGTGCCACTTGTCCAAACAATTAAATAGAGAAATACAGGAACTAAGTAGGGGGAAAATACCAACTTTTTCCTGGTAGTTTTGTGTAATTTGCGACGGTTTATTTTACCAAATAATGCTTTTTCTCCTAACCATATAGAGGTTATTCCTGCAATAGTTCCCAGAATAATTTCAATAAATTGGCCAACATGAATATCGATATAACCCGCACCATAAACTACTCCTTCGGGAGAATAAAGTAGCAGGTAACGCTGAATAATATGGTGTAATACTAGCAGCCCCATTAACCCACTCCACAGGGCGTATAAATGACGCAGTTGCGGACGGGAAAACCCCGGAAATGTTCCCAGAGAAAGACTATCGGCCGAAAAAAGATAGGTTAAACTAACAGCAAAAAGAGTATATATTCCCACACCACCGAGCCATAATTCTAGTAACTGCCACAGGGGTAATTGAAAGATGTAAAAACCTAAATCATTCCCGTATTGAGGATCGTTAATATTGAAAGGAACACCATAAAAATATTTTAAAAAATTCGCCCACTGCCCAGCAATAATAAGAGATAGCATTACAGTGAATACTATAGATATTATTCGCAAAAAATACTCGGTTTTAATTAATAATCCCAAGACTAAAAGAGCGATAATTACCCCTTGCCACAGATTACTGGAAATATCGGTTAATACTTGCCTAATCCAAACTATTTCCAGAGGAGAACTTAGGGAAGAACTAAGGTTAGGGAGATTAAAATCTGGTGTCCAGAGACTGAGGGCTAGTTTACTGTAATACAATAACATTGACCCGATCCAAGCTCCAATTCCCGTTGCGATAATCAAAAGACCGAGTAAATTAATACTAGGAGATTGAGAACTAAGAGGATAACTATCTTCCCGGGGTTTTTGCCAACGAAAACGCTGGGCTAAACGTAAATTAGTAAAAATAAAGAGTAGAGAAAGAATCGCACTTCCCCAACCTAATCCCAGTTGCCAAGATAATTGCTTCAGGAAAGTGTTTAAATAACCCATCTCGGTAAACCAGAGGCTATTGGCTACCACTAATATCCCCAACTGCCCGATCACAAGGCAGCCAAGAAACAGTAAAATAGGTTTAGCGATCGAGCTTCGGTTAGATCTGATCAGCATGGATAAAAAGATAAGGGAGAGTCTTCTTTCATTCTAGCGATTTTAGTTTCTCCCTGCTGCTTTTTCTTAGTTTAAAGATAAACTTAAGAAACTATAGCGGGGTTAGGGCGATAATTTCGCTTAAAGTCAGCAATTTTAGCTAGGATTAGCAGACTGGAGTATTTCCCGAAAAATCCTGCGTCGATAGGAAGGAGATTCATTGCTGATATTCCATAAAGTTTCGTAGAAAAAGAAAGAAACACCAAAATTTTGTTGTCTCGATTTTTCCACTTGTTGAGTAATATTAACCATCGGAATCGGACGACCTTTTAAACCAGATAAAATCCCAATAGCCACGGGGATAGATTCTCTAGCTTGCTGTAATTCTGGTTGCGATAATTCCCAGTCAAAGGCGTTCATATCAGTTCGATACACTTGTACTATTAACTCATCAATCAAGTTTTTTTCTTGCCATTTTTGCCAATCTAAAAGATAGGATTCTAGGGAGAAAGTGTAGGGATTAGGAGATAGGGAAATAATCGCTGTAGGTTGGCGCTTTTTAATCGTCTGGGCTAAACTATTCATATAGTCAGTAATTTTATCGGCCCGCCATTGAATCCATGCTTTATCTTGGTAATCTTGCGGTGGTAATCGTCCCGAATGTTCCCTTTGATAGAGTTTAATCGTGGTTTCATCATAGCCAAAATCGGCGGGATAACCAAAATGATCATCAAACTGAATTCCTTCTATATCGTAGTTAGTAATAATCTCGCTGACTAAATCCGTAATAAAGTTTTTTACTTGCGGATGTAAGGGATTTAACCACACCCGTTGATGCACTTTTCCTTCCCACCAAATCACACTTTTATCCTGTCTTTGGGTTAACCAATCGGGATGTCGTTTTGCTAATTCTGAATCCGCAGGAGCCATAAAACCAAATTCAAACCAGGGAATAATTCTTAATTTTTTCCGATGACCTTGGCTAATTATTTCCTCTAAAAAGTCGCGATTTTTTAAAGATTCATGGGGATCGATCGCTCGTCCCGTAACTTTTTCTGCTACCTTAGAAGGATAGAGTGTATAACCCCAATTCCAGACCGTGGGATAAATAGTGTTAAAGTTTAAATCAGCCAACCTATTAAGGGCATCTTTTAGGGTTTCCGGTTTCAATAACACTTCACTATCGATATTAGTTAACCAAACTCCACGAATTTCGGTTTTTTCTTGGGTTTTATTGGTCGATTGTGCGGGAAAATTAAAGGTTATCGTCATGATAAAAGCAAAGATAATTAAAAATATTAACCAGCTTATTTTCCCGTATCTTTGACTATAAATCACCAAACTATCGGCGAAATTATTAAAAGTTTTACTGATTTTATTCATAATGGGAAGTGGGGAAGTGGGGAGACTGTTCACTGATAATGGCTAAAATAACTAAATTATCTCTCTAAATTGCGAGGATCTAGGGCATCACGTAAACCATCACCGAGTAAATTAAAAGCTAAAACGGTGAGAATAATTAACAAAGCAGCTGGCCAAATTAACCAGGGTTGTAGAACAATAATTGAGGCATTGGTAGCCAGAGAAAGCATATTTCCCCAACTAGGATCTGGTTGTTGAATTCCCAAACCAATTAAACTTAAAACCGATTCGGCCACGATAAACCCCGGCACAGCTAACGTAGCAGAAATAATGATATAACTGGCAGTTTGGGGCAGCACATGACGCAGAATAATATAAAGGGGTTTTGCTCCCATAGCTTTAGCGGCCTGAATAAATTCCTGTTCTTTCAGGGATAAAACTTGACCGCGAATTACCCGCGCTAATCCCGACCAACTGATAAAAGAAGTAATCAGGACGATTAATAAAAAGCGCTGGGTGCTGGTTAATCCTGCGGGTAAAACGGCCGCTAGGGCCACGAGTAAATATATGCCGGGGATAGTCATTAAAACTTCCACAAAACGCATTAAAATCGCATCTAACCAACCGCCAAAATAGCCAGAAACGCCACCGACAAATAAACCGATAGGGAAAGAAATTAAAATCCCGACCAAACCGATAAATAAACTAATTCTGCCCCCGAAAATCAAGCGACTAAAACTATCGCGTCCCGATTCGTCAGTTCCCAATATATTGATTCTACCATCGCCGATGACTCCGAACAGATGGAGATCAAAAGGGATACCGGGGAATAAAGTTACTTCCTCCCATTTTGGCGGCAAAGGTAGGCGAATTTGACCTAAATTATAGGTTTCACCCTTAACCAAGAGACGCAGCGGCAAGGGTTTGTTAAAATCTCTCATTAGCTTCCGCTCACCAGTTTCTATATTAATAGCACTTTGAGTGGTGGGATAGACGTGGGGGCCAATCCACTCACCCTTGTTACTTCCCGACTGCGAGCGCCAAAAGATTTGAGTGGGGGGTAGGAGAGACTGACCGGGTTGGGAGGAGTAGGGAGAGTAGGGAGCGACAAAATCCGCCGCCATTACACTTAAATAGAAGATTAACAGTAAAACTGCTCCCCAACGGGCGAGAGGATTATCTTTGAGTTTGTGCCACCAGTCCATAGGCGATTAGGTCAATAGGAGAGTTAATCTTTATTTTGCTAGTTTGATTGCTATAATTTATCATACCAACAAAAAAGCTGTCTAATGTTTATTAATCCCCTTGTTTATGAGAAATCTTCTGTCTATCGTCAAGATTTTGAGACAGCGCAACCGTTTAAGCATTTGGTCATCGATAATTTTTTAGTTGGGGAGCAAGCGCAAATTTTGCTGGAAAATTTTCCGAGTTTTAATCCGCAAAAAGCCATTAGTGAGTTAGGAAAAGTTGGCGGCAAGGCGGTTAATGAGGATTTAATCGGTTTAGGGGGTGTTTATCAACAGTTTGGCCGCTACGTTCAAGCTAAAGAGTTTTTAGAGTTAATTTCCGAATTAACCGGTGTCGATAATTTAATTCCAGACCCTAGTTTTTATGGGGGTGGAACCCACGAAAATTTACACGGTCAAGAATTAGACCCTCACATTGATTTTAACTTCGATGAGCGTCATTGGTATCATCGCCGCTTGAATTTATTAATCTATTTAAATCCCCAATGGCAAGCAGATTGGGGAGGGAATCTAGAGTTACATTCCAATCCTCGTCAACCAGAAGAAAATAAGATTAAATCTTTTCTACCTATCTTTAATCGTTGTGTTATTTTTGAAACCAATGAATATTCATGGCATGGATTTTCTCAGATTAATTTACCAGAAAATCAACGGCATTTATCGCGTAAATCTCTTTCTATCTATCTCTATACTAAAGAACGTCCGGGCCAGGAATTATCACCATCTCATACAACTTTTTACATCCCGCGCCCGCTGCCAGAAAATATTCAACCCCATCAAGTTTTAAGCTCAGAAGATTACCAACAAATTAAAATTTTACTGAAAAGACGGGATGATTTAATTCGTTTTTATCAAGATAGAGAACTGAAAGAATCTCAGGATTTAGTTAGTTTAAAATCCCATATTAAACGCTATCTATCCCTCCAATATCCTCGCCTATGGAAAATGATTAAAAGTTTATCCCGTTGGCGAAAGTGACCTGATGAAAAAATCCCTACTCTCCAATCAGAGAGAGTAGGGAATAATCAAAAAAAAACGAACTGGGAACTTAACCTAATAACTGGGTAGCACGCGCAGTTAAAGCATTGGCAGTTAAGCCATTATAGGCCATAATTTCCCCGGCACTGGCGGTGGTTTCTCCCCGTTTCCAAGCGAAGACATCCCGACGCGCATTACTGCGTAACATAATCGGTTCTAACATGGCGCTTGTACCACCGGTTACTCCGATTAAAGCATCACCGGCAAAGAGACTGTCAAAACCAGCATCATCGAGGAAATTATTATCAGCTGCTGAGCTAGTTTCACTCATCACATCGCCAGGACGATAGAGACGACGGGGATTAATTACCGAGACGATTTTTACACCGATTCCCGCTGCTTCTAACTGTTGTGCAGACTCAAAGACGGGTAATAAAGTCATATCGCCAATGACGGCAAAAACGACTTTTTTACTGCCTTCCGATTCGTGGAGAATTACGCCGCCTTTTTCTAAAGCTTGACGGGTTTGCTCAAAAGTGGTTCGTACTGGTAAAGGCGATTTACTAGCGGTGATTGTAATGCCTTTATTGCTAGTTCCTAACGCCCATTCATAACAGACTTGAATACTGTTAGCATCGCAGGGAAAGAGCGGGAAAATATTACCATTTCGCATCATAGCGGCGAAATAATTTTCAATCTCTGGGCGTTGGTGTGTCCAACCATTACGCCCTTGCTCTAAGGCTCCGGCGGTGAATAAAGTAATAGTAGAAGGAGTGGGACGACGTAACTCGGCCATCGCTTGGGTTACAGTCTGCCAAATCGGTAAACCATTGATAGCAAAAGACTCGTAGGAACACCATAAAGTCCGCCCTCCCAAGAGAGATAAACCGACGGCTAATCCAGCACAGGCATCCTCGCTTAAAGGCTCATAAACTTGACCGTTAGGTGCTTGGAAATAGGTATCATCGCTGGTGGGGTGAATAATCTTTAAACCGACGTTAATATTATTAATTCCCGAAGCTGCATTACCATCAGCATTAGTGACGACAAAATTGGGGTCAGCTTTACCCACAGCTACCACTAATTCCCCCATGGCAGTGGTGGCTACTTTTTTATCGCCACCGACGCTATATTCGGTCATCGGTAAGGTTCCTAAATCTGGCAGCGGGAAGACTTTTTCCGTCACCACTGTTTCCACTGCCGGACCGCCTCCAGAGCGCTCGAAATTAGTACGAACAATTGCCCAAGCTTCAGGGGGTAAAGCGCGTTCTTGTAAGGCAGTAACGATATAATCTTTTTCTAAAGAATCTCCTGGATAAAGATTATGGGAAGCCGCTCCCCGTTTGTGAACTCCCGCCCCTTTAAGTTGTTTAATAATGATCACCGTTAGTTGGCCTCCTAAAGCTAATTGGGCGGCTTTATCCGTGGCCATTAACACCGCTTTCATGAACTCCAGACGCTGGTTAAAAGAGAATTTGGTGCTATCTACATATTCCCCATTTTGATTAGCATCATCGAAGTCTTTGGCATTAATTAAAATCACTTCCTCAAAACCATTACCGCGCCAATAGGCTTCCATTTCGGTGTTAGTTTTCAGGGACACCATGCTATGGTGTTCTTGGGAATAACCATTCCAGACTAAAATCGGCAGAAAATTGGTAATTTCAGGGTAAGCAGTGTGAAAATGACCAAAACTACTCATAATGTACGGTTCTCCTAAACCACCATCCCCGATAGTCACAGGGAAAAGGGTATTAGGGTGTAATTTGGCCGCCGCCATGGCGAAATGTTGTCCTTGGCCCAAAGGACCGGCCGGCCCGAGCAGTCCGGGGATTTGTCCAGAAAGATGCCCTAAAAGTCCGTGTTTTTCCCGAAAACGTTCTCCCAATTCCCTGACGTTGCTGATGCCCATGGCTTCGAGAGAGCGATCGAGAAAGACGTTACTATAAAAACCGGGGGCATGATGGCCCACTTCGGTGAAAATATTTTTCTGGCCTAACATCATCAAAGAGGCAATCACGTCGGCAGCGCTGGCAAAACCGCCGGGGTGTCCCGATTCTTTGGTAGCGGTGATTTGTAGGGTGAGGTAACGCAAAGCATCGGCGGCTAGGAGGGTTTGATAGATAGCATTCGGGTCATTAGCGGCAATAATAGCGGTTTTTCCCTCAGCGATAGCGGCTTTTCCTGCATATTTATCAAATTCGGGTAAGGAAGCCCCAAAATATTTTATCCCTTGACAAAAATCGGGAATTGTGCTAGTAGCTGTCATGAAATTAATATACCCCTTTACATACAGGCAATCGTTAAAACTATCTTACCTAAAATGTCGGATGAATGCCCCCGCTACATTTTTCGACAAGATACTCAACAAAATTAGCGGGGGATGAAATCCGACCAGAATATCAACCGCGGAGCATCGATTTAATTCCACCATCTGTGGGTAAACTGTGTTATACCTAATTTAGCCAATGGTCGTGGATTGTTAGATGCTAGTCGTAGAAGCAAAGCTAAAAAACGGAACACCAGAGCAATATCACCGGCTCGATGAAGCTATCAGAACTTCTCAGTTTGTGCGTAATTCTTGTGTTCGTTATTGGATAGAAAATAAAGGAACAACCCGCAATGACCTCCAAAAGCTTTGTGCGGTACTAGCTAACAATAAAGAGACACCTTGGGTTGATAAATTAAACTCACAAGCTCGTCAATCGGCTGCTGATAGAGCCTGGCAATCAATTAATAGGTTTTATCAGAATTGTCATGCTAAAATACTAGGGAAAAAGGGTTTTCCTCGGTTCAAAAAGCATAGTCGTTCCGTTGAGTATAAACTAACAGGCTACAAACTATCAGATGATAGACGTAAAATCAGATTTACTGATGGTTTTAAAGCAGGAGAATTTGATTTATGGTGTAGTCAAAAGACATTAGTTTATTATTCAGAGCAACAGATTAAACGGGTAAGAGTTGTTAGACGTGCTGACGGCTATTATTGCCAGTTTTTGATTGACGTAGAACGGCAA
>NZ_JADBSA010000191.1:0-11640 GCF_020246945.1 Microcystis sp. M113S1
AAAAGCACAAAATAACCGATTATGAAATTCTATCAAATCGCTGTAACCATTGCAACATCGTTGTTAAATAAAAATATTTCTCAATTAATTGTTAAGAATTTATAAATATTGCGGAATGTTAATTTAAATATTCTCAAGCTTATGGAGTCAATAGATAATTTTTGCTTATCTTTGACAAAAAATAGAACTCCTGCAAAATCGAACATCTACAATTGGGTTAGAAGTGAGGAGTCAGGAGTCAGGAGTCAGGAGTCAGGAGATAGGAGATAGGAGATAGGAGATAAGTTTTAGGTGTTGGGGTGTTGGGGTTTTGGGGTTTTAGGGTTTTAGTTCAATTTCCCCATTCCCCCACCTCCCCACCTCCCCACTTCCCCACACCCCACTTCATAATTCATAATTCATAATTCATAATTCCCCAATTCTTATGAGAGATTCCCTATCGAGCCATCTAAGAGTACAACAACATTGCCTCAATCAAGTTAAATTAGCCGTGAAAAAGCAGGGCTTTAGCAGTCAACGATCCTTAGCTAAAGAAGCTGAATTTAGTCTGGCTATTGTCAGCAACTTCCTGACGGGGAAACCAGTAGAACAAGCCACTTTTGCCCAAATTTGTCGTCGATTATGCCTCGACTGGCAAGAAATCGCCGCCCTGAATTTTCAGCTAACAGCACCCCCTCAAGACAAAATTCCGGTTAATTCTCCATCCAAGAGCGAAAAATTGGACATATTACCCCCCTATCCCAATGGGGCAGTTCCCCTTGGTTCCCCATTTTATTTAGAACGTCTTCCCCTGGAAGAACAGATAAGGCAGGAAATCAAGAAACCGGGGGCTTTAGTGCGGATAAAAGCCCCGAAAGAAATGGGCAAAACTTCCCTACTTTTGAGAATGCTCGATTTTGCCAAACAGCAAGGCTACCGCACGGTGAGTTTGAACTTAGAACAGGTAGACCAAGCGATTTTAGGTGATTTAAACCAATTTTTGCGCTGGTTGTGTGCCAATGCTGCCCGTCAACTACAGTTAAAACCACAATTAGATGAGTATTGGGATGAGGATTTAGGCAGCAAGATTAGCTGTACGGTTTACATTCAAGACTATCTCCTGGAATCGATTACCGCCCCCATTGTCCTCGCCCTCGATGAACTCAATCAGATTTTTGAACATCCCCAAGTGGCCAAGGATTTTTTACCGCTGCTGCGTTCTTGGTACGAAGAAGCCAAAACCCTACCTATCTGGCAAAAACTCCGTCTTATCGTCGTCCATTCCACAGAAATTTACGTCCCCCTGCAACTCAATCAATCCCCCTTTAACGTGGGATTCCCCGCACAGCTAAGTCATTTTAGTCTTGAGGAGGTATTGCAATTAGCCCAACGTTATCAACTCACCTGGGAAAATCAGGAAAAAGTCAAACAATTGATGGAGCTAGTAGGAGGACACCCAGCTTTGGTGCAAACCGCCCTCTACTATCTCAGTCGGGAGGAAATAACTATGGCGCAAATACTAACCAGTGCCACCTCCGTCACGGGGATTTATGCCCATCACCTGCGACGCCATTGGGCGGTATTAGAACAACAGCCTGAACTAGCGAAAGCCCTCGATAGAGTGATGAGCGCGGTGGAACCCGTACAATTAGACCCAATTCTCGCTTACAAACTCAGCAGTATGGGACTACTCAAACAATCAGGAGATAAAGTAGTACCCGGCTATGAATTGTATCGACGCTATTTTTTAGAGGTGAAATCCTCTATCAGTTATCAGTAAAAAGTAAACAGTTATCAGTGAACTGATAAGTAGTTCTCATAATAGTGAGGTGCAAATTCTCTGGTTTTGGGGAACGCCGAAACTGAGGAACGGTCAACATTAGTCGGTCGTCTGGGGATGATGCCAAATCCAGTCATACTTCATCTTGATGAGAAACGCTGTAACTCGCATCTGATAACTGATAAGTAGGGAGGTACAATTATTTTTAGGATGGGTTAGCGCACTTCGTAACATGATCGGACGTTGGGTTTCATGCTTCAACCCAACCTACGTTCATCTTATATTTAATTCCACCCACCCACTTAACTGATAACTGATAACTCACATCTGATAACTGATAGCTCACATCTGATAACTGATAACTCACATCTGATAACTGATAAGGGAGAATCCTATGAATATGTCAATCAAAGATACTGTCCAAAATACTGTCAACATTAGTAACTTTAGTCGCTCGCAACTCGGTCAACCGGATGAGAACAATTTATATAAAGCGGTCGCCACAATTACCGAGGGACATTGGCCGGAGAATCTTTCGGGATACGTTTTTATCGTCTGTCCTTTTCATAGAAAAAATGACCGTCATTTGTTCTCTGGCGAAGGTGTAATTATTAAATGGGACTTGCAGGGGAAAAATAATCAAGTTAACGTTTACAGCAAAAAACTGAAAACTTGGGATAGTTTCTGGCGAAAAATTTTACCGATATTTAATATTATTAAAGCCAATTTTCCCGCCGTGATCAGCATTTTGGGTTCTTCGGAAATAGCGAATACTGCTATGGTTAAAATAGAAAAAGTTTCCGAAGATGAACAACTAGAAGAAACCAGATTAATTCTCACCGCCGATGCGGGACGTTACTGGGAAGTAGATCCCGTTTCCCTTGATACTATCACTCCGATTGGTTATTTTGACCAACATCTTGTTTCCGTGCCTTTGTCTTTTTTCCCCGTCCTAGAAAATACCGCTCATCCCTTCTACGACAAAAAAACCCAAGAATTTATCACCTGTGAATTAAAGCTAAAACTTGTATCGGGAGGTATGTTAAAAGATTTAGATAACTCGGTGTATATTGTGCTTTGGGATCAACAAAAACAACTTAAACCTTGGAAACTACAGGGAACTATCCTTGATGGTAGTCCCCATTCGGTTATCGTCACCGAAGATTATATCATGATTCCCGATATGCCTTTTCAGATGGGAGTAGCCAAACTATTAGGTATCAGAATCAAGCCAGAAGAAACCTATCCGAAAACTCAAATTTATCTGGTTAAACGTCAAGACCTCAAGGAAGAAGAAACCACCGTTCCCTCGCAATTAATTACCTTCAATGGCGACAGTTATCACTTCCTTTGTAATTACCATAGTATCAACGGTCAAATTCAGCTTGTGGCCATCCAAAACGCCACTATTAGTTTAACCGAAGCGATCGAAAAAGACGATATCCAACATTTTACTGGTCAGAGTTATCCCCCCGAATACCACGGCATTCCTTGGATGTTTCCCTTTGACCCCGGAGTGCTACGCAAAGTGGTTATCGAAGATGCCAGGGTGATAAGCGAACAAGCTTTCATCCATCCGGGTTGGTTCTTTACCTGTCTCTACACCGCCGACCCACAGGAATTGGAACAGGGATACAGCGCCATTTATCAGGTTTATTCCGGTTATGTGCGCGAATTAATCTGTCGTCGTCAGTATATGGATTTTCGCGACCAAAGTAATCGCATCCTCAGCGATGCCGAACTTCCCAGTCATGACTTGCCCTCGGTATTAGCCAAGGTTCCCCTCGATAAGGATTGGAATCAGTTAACTGAACAGATTAGACAAGAAAAAAATGCCACTGATACTCATGTATCACATTTAGGTCGGGAACTACTGGATTTTTATGTTTGTCCCGATGGCTATATTTTAGATAGCATTCAGTTTATTCCCCAAGAACAGGGCTATCTATTTACGACGGTTTTAACCCCGACCAGAGTATTAGAAGCTTGGTTATTTAACCCTGACAATCTCAAGGACGGACCGATTGCTAAACTGAGTTTGCCGGAAGATGTTCACTTTGGTTTTACCTTGCATTCCGAGTATTTCGAGCAGGTGCTGCCTTCTCCCCGTCCTTCCGTCTCACAGGTAAATCGAGTCCTGTCAGCCTTGCGGAGTCTTGTCTTGGTTCCCGTAGAATTTTTCTTGGGGAGACCCGCAGCCATTTACAATCGCCAAGCAAAAAATTGACACTCCCGCGCCTGGCGGGGATTCTTAAGAGACGTAAATCCTTAAAGGGTTAGCCAAAAACCCGCTAGACACGCGCTCAAAATTGAGTCTGTGCTTACTTTTAACCAAAATATTGGCACTACCATTAATATCGGCTGAAACAAGATGTCTGTTCTTTGTTTGATACAATCCCCGCTTAACCCTTCTACCAGAAAAATTCTGTTTGATGGGGTTATCGGCATTGTAAATAGGAATCTCATCTTGACCGTAAAAACTAGCTTTAGACGAATAAGACTCCTCTTGTTCACAATACTCAATTCCGTATCGAGAACACAAAGCTTTGAGCTTTTGTCTAAGTTGCCAAAAAGGTATCTGAACAAAGTTTTGATTGTTGGAACGTCCAATATTAATCTCTTGTTTAATACTTGGATTATACCCAACTACCAACTTGCCTATTTGATGGTTCAAGCAATGGTTAATTATTATTCGAGCGGATTTATTCAAATAATCTCGAATAGAATCATTACGCCATTGATTAAGCTGTGCTTGTTTATTAGTCAACTCTTTAATGCCTTGCTTATCTTTGGCAGATTGAAGTTCAGCATTACGCTTGTTGTACCACTGATTAATGCTTTTAAGTCTTTTTCCATCAATCAAAAATTGATGCCCCTCAGTGTCAAAACAAGCTGCCAAGTTATCAACCCCCAAGTCAATAGCTATTGCTTTTTCGGAGTCCACAGATGTTTCTATTGCTTCATCCTCATAAATGTACTCGATTTCAAACCATCGAGCCGAGTATTTGGGATGTATTCGTACCTCCTTAATATTCTTGTCTTTCAGTCTTTCTGGGAGTTGGATTTTAACTTCGCCATATTCTTTTTTAAACTCTCTAGACATGGGAATTGCCAACATTCCATCTTTGAGTTTAATTCGAGGAATAATCAAAGGGAAATATCCCTCTTTAGACAAGTATTGGGGCAGTTGTGGTCTTTGGTCACATCTCCCTATACTAATTGCCTTAAGCAGTCCCAAGAAAGACCGCATACTTCTATCTACTACCTTCATCGTTTGCTGAGCAATATCGGTATTCAAAAGCCGATAGTTTTCATTAGATTTGCAAATATGGTAGTTAGATTCTTAGGTCAAACGTTTTCTTTCAGCAAAGAAATATTGCCGACATTCGTACAACGCCACATTAAAAAGATTCTTACTCAAACGACACAAAGCAGTCAGGGCATTAAATTCCTGCTGATTAAGTTGTCTAAGTTGGTTCTTTTGAGTGGCGTACATAGTTAAGATTGTTTCGCTGTATCTCTAGCATATAGCGAAACATCTTAAATGCCAAGCCGTCCTAAAAGGACGGGGTTTCAAACCCAATTTTTCGATGATTCTTCTCAACGGATACGACATTCTTGCCCAAATCTACGAAAGTGTTAACTCAGAAGTCTATCGGGCCATTCGCACCGCCGATAATCAACCCGTTATCCTCAAAATCCTCAAGCAAGAATATCCCACCGCCCAAGAACTAACCCACTACAAACAGGAGTATAAAACCATCTGCGGCCTGAACTTTGAGGGGGCGATTAAAGCTTATGGTTTAGAAACCTACCGTAGAACTCCCGTGATTATTTTGGAAGATTTCGGGGGCATATCCTTAAAAAAATGGCTAGAGGGCAAAAACCTGGCCTTAAGGGACTTTTTAAGCCTTGCACCCCGAATAGTGGCTAATTTAGAGAAAATTCACAACGCCAAGGTTATTCACAAAGATATTAATCCGGCCAATATAGTTCTTAACCCCGAAACCGGACAAATTAAAATCATCGATTTTGGCATTGCCAGCGTCCTGCGGCGGGAAAATCCGGGGCTAAAAAATCCCAACGTCCTGGAGGGGACTTTAGCCTATATTTCTCCCGAACAAACCGGACGGATGAATCGCAGTCTCGATTACCGCACGGATTTTTATTCCTTGGGCGTTAGCTTCTACGAACTGCTCACCGGACAATTACCTTTTCCAGCTAAAGATGCTTTGGAATTAGTTCACTGTCATCTGGCTAAACAACCTTTGGAGATTAATAGTCTCGTCAGGGAGAAAATTCCCCCGGTGGTGGAGGCAATCATCAGGAAACTGATGGCTAAAACCCCCGAGGAACGATACCAAAGTGCCTATGGTATTCGGGCAGATTTAGAAGAATGTTTAAGACAACTAGAAAAAACGGGTAAAATTGAGGATTTTGTCATCGCTAGGCAAGATCTAGCCAATCAGTTCCAAATTCCTCAGAAACTCTACGGCAGGGAGGCAGCAATCGCCACTCTCCTCGCTGCTTTTCAACGGGTAGCCACGGCGGATAAAAACTCCTCTCACACCGAACTGATGCTAGTTACGGGTTATTCTGGTATAGGTAAAACCACCTTGGTTGGGGAAATTTATCAGCCAATTACTGAAAAACGCGGCTTTTTTATCTCTGGTAAATTTGACCAGTTTCAGCGCAACACTCCCTACGCTGCCGTGGTTAGCGCTTTGACTCATCTGGTCAAGCAACTTTTGGGGGAAAGTCAACCACAACTGGAACTATGGCGACAAAAACTCCTAAAGTCTTTGGGGACGAATGCACGGGTTATTATTGATGTGATTCCTGAACTAGAATTAATTATCGGTCCGCAACCAGTGGTGTTACAATTAGGAGCGATCGCTACTCAAAATCGCTTTAATTTAGTCTTTAAAAATTTTATTCGGGTCTTTTGTTCCCCAGAACATCCCTTAGTCATCTTTCTCGATGATTTGCAATGGGCAGACTTGGCTAGTCTTCAGTTGATAGAATTAATTATGCTCGATGGCGATATCGACTATTTATTTTTAATTGGCTCCTATCGCAGTAATGAAATTAATTCCACCCATCCCCTAACCGCTACTCTCGATAAATTAGAGCAGGGGGGCATAATTATCAATCAAGTTATTTTAAAACCTCTGGGACTTGAACAGGTCAATCAGTTAATTGCCGAGACATTAAATCATTCACCAGAATATGTGCAATCTTTGGCCGCTTTAGTCTGGCAAAAAACCCACGGTAATCCTTTTTTTGTCAATGAATTTCTCAAAACTATCTACTGGGAAAATTTGCTATTTTTCCAACCAGGGCAGGAAACAACCACTAAAATCGACAATAATAGGGGCTATTGGCAATGGCATCTCGGCCAAATTCAAAGGATTGGCAGTACCGATAATCTGATTCAATTTATGATGGGCAAAATGCAGAAATTGCCCCCCGAAACCCAGGAGGTTTTAAGTTTAGCGGCCTGCCTTGGAGCAGAGTTTAATTTATATAGTCTGGCAATAATCTCTGAAAAATCACCTTCAGAACTTTTACCAATTTTAAATTATAGTAGCGAAGCTGGTTTGATTATTCCCCTCTCAGAATTAGATGAACAATTACTGATTCAAGAATATAAATTTGCTCATGATCGCATTCAACAAGGAGCTTACGCTCTCATCAAAGACAGCAAAAAATCTTTAATTCATCTAAAAATTGGTCGCCTACTTTGGCGGAATACTGCTGCCAATGAATTATCGGAAAAGATTTTTAAAATAGTCGATCATCTCAATCTTGGTTATCAACTAATTAGCGAGGAAAAAGAACGAGAGTTAGTGGCTAACTTGAATTTACTAGCAGCCCAAAAAGCCAAAGCTGCCAATGCCCAAATCGAAGCCTTAAAATATATTAAAATTGCTCAAAAACTTCTTAAAAAATCAAGTTGGAAAAATAACTATCAACTGACTTTAAATGTTTATTCTGAAGCCACGGAAATTGCCTATTTAACTGGGGATTTTGAGCCGATGCAGTGCTGGTCTAATCTCGTATTAAAACAGGCAAAAACAACCCTAGATAAAATAAAAGTTTATGAAGTCATTATCGAAGCTTATCACAGCCAAAATCAAGAACTAAAAGCGGTACAAATTGGTTTATCCGTCCTAAAAAGCTTCGATTTCGAGATTTCTGAATCCTTACAATCATCATATATCCACGAAGAACTTACTAAAACTCGGCAAAAATTAGCGGGTAAAAATATTGAGGATTTAAGTAATTTACCGCCGATAAATGAGGAAGAAAAATTAGCAATAATGAAGATGGCGACTGCCATATTTCCTCCTGTTTTTATTGCCGCCCCTCATCTCTTACCCATCCTAGTATCAAAACAGGTTAACTTATCAATTGAATACGGCAATAGTTATCTAGCGGCTTTTACTTATGTCAATTATGGCTTAATTCTTTGTGGTATTTTAGAAGATTGGGAAACGGGTTATCAATTTGGAAAACTGGCTTTAAACATCGCCGATAAATTTCATGCCAAAGCCCTGATGCCGAAAATAATTGCCGTCTTTTCCGCCACTATTAGTATCTGGAAAGAACCGATTAAAAATTCCCTGTCTTTGTTAAAATCTTCCTATCAAACTGGTTTAGAAATTGGGGATCTCTACTACGGAACAACCTGCGCCTATCTTTACTGTTTTCATTCTGCCTTTATCGGACAGGAATTAACAGAATTAGCCCAGGAAATAGCTAATTATGATCTGGCTTTTGTTAAGCTCAAACAAGAAAATACTCGCAACTATCTAAAAATCTACGGACAAACAGTTTTAAATCTGCTGAGGCACTCGGAAAATCCCGGTAATTTAGAAGGACAATACTATCAAGAAACTCTTATGTTACCGTATCATCTAGAGGCTAATGATCTCTACGGACTCTGTGCTTTATTTGTTAATAAATTATACCTTTGTTATTTATTTGGACAGTACGAACAAGCCATTGAAAACGCTAAACAAGCCGAAAAATATCTGGGGGGAGCCACCGCCACTTTCTTGATTTCTCTGCATAATGTCTATGATTCTCTCGCCCATTTAGCTATTTATAGTCATCTGGACAATGACCAAAAACAGCAAGTATTAGAACGAGTGACGAATAATCAGAAAAAGCAACAGGAATGGGCTAATAAAGCACCCTCTAACTATCTCCATAAATTTTATTTAGTGCAAGCGGAAAAAGACCGGGTGCAGCAATCCTATCTAGAAGCCATAGAAAACTACGAACTAGCCATCGCTAAAGCCAAGGAAAATGAATACATTAATGAAGAAGCACTAGCTAACGAACTAGCGGCGAAATTCTATCTAGATTGGGGTAAAGTAAAAATTGCCAAAACCTACATCAATGAAGCTTATTATCTCTATTCTCTTTGGGGAGCAACAGCTAAAGTCAAAGAGATAGAAAGCCGTTATTCTCAGTTAATGGTCAATAATTATGGTTCCAATTACCAGACCGAAACTAGGAGAACTCCCACCAGAAAAAATTCAGTTAGTCATGCGGGAGAACTGTTAGATTTAGGCACGATTATGAAGGCCTCCCAAGCCATTTCTAGCGAGATAGTTTTAGATAAATTACTCGCCACCCTGATGAAAATTCTCATCGAAAATGCCGGGGCGCAGCTGGGTTATCTTATCCTAGAAAGTGGCGGACAACTATTGATCGAAGCCTCCGGTTCGGTGCAGGAAGATGGGGTGACAATCTTTAAATCTAATGCCATCGAAGAACATCTTCCCGTCTCGATTATTAACTATGTAGCCCGGAGCGGTCAAACCGTTCTCAATGACGATGCTGCCCATGAGGGCAATTTTAGCAATGATTCCTATATTAAAACCCATCAAACCAAATCCCTGCTCTGCACACCCCTCCTCGACCAAGGACAACTGCGGGGAATTGTCTATCTAGAAAATAATCTCACCGTTGGGGCTTTTACCCAAGAAAGATTGGAAGTGCTGCAACTGCTCTCCAGCCAAGCGGCGATCGCAATTACTAACGCCAAACTCTACGCCGAAATCAAAGCCAAACAGAGACAACTAGCGCAATTTTTAGAAGCGATGCCGGTGGGGGTATTTGTCCTTGATGCCGACAGTCAACCCTATTATGCCAATCAAACCGCCCAAGAGATTTTAGGAAAAGAGATAGTTAATATCACCACGGCTAATCAGTTGGGGGAAACCTATCAGTTATATCAAGCTGGAACCGAGCGATTGTATCCCACAGAATACCATCCGATTGTCCGAGCTTTAAGGGGCGAAAAAAACACGATGGATGATCTAGAAATTCACCAAGGAGAGAAGATTATTCCCCTAGAAGTGTATGCCACGCCCGTTTTTGACGAAAAAGGAGAAATTATCTATGCGATCGCCGCTTTTACCGATATTACCGAACGAAAACAGGCGGAAGCGGAACGGATTCGCTTTACCGAAGAATTAGCCGAGTATAGCCGCACCCTAGAACAGAAAGTGCAGGAGCGCACCCTAGAACTCAGCCAAACCCTAGAAATTCTCAAGGCCACCCAAGCAGAATTACTGTTTGAAAATGAACTGCTCAGAAGTAGCGAAGAATCTAGCACCTTTGACTACCAAGTGGGGGGCAGTTTACCCATGGATGCCCCCACCTACGTGGTCCGCGCCGCCGACCGTTATCTCTATAAAGCCCTCAAACGCGGCGATTTTTGCTATGTCCTCAATCCCCGTCAAATGGGCAAGTCTAGTTTAATGGTACGCATGATCGATCACCTCCAACACGAGGGCATCTGTTGCGCTCCCATTGATTTAACCCGTATCGGCAGTGAAAATGTCACTCCCGACCAATGGTACAAGGGGATAGCCTTCGAGTTAGGGCGACGTTTTGGCCTGCTCAAAAGGGTCAATCTCAAAGCTTGGTGGCAAGAACGGGAAGATGTCTCGGCAGTACAGCGCTTGGGCGAATTTATCGAAGAAGTGTTATTGCTGGAAGTGGGGATAGTGGAAGGTTCTCCCCCGAAACCGATCGCGATTTTTATCGATGAAATTGATAGCGTTTTGGGCTTAAATTTCGCGGTTAATGACTTTTTTGCCCTGATTCGTTCCTGCTATAACCAGCGTGGTTTTAACCCGCTCTATCGGCGTTTGACCTTCGCTTTCTTCGGTGTTGTCACCCCCTCCGATTTAATTACCGACCACCAAATCACTCCTTTTAATATTGGTCATTCGATTCAATTGGAGGGTTTTAAGGAACACGAAGCCCAGCCTTTACTGCGCGGATTGGCCGAGAAAGTTAGTAACCCGCAAACTGTCTTAAAAGAAGTCTTTGCTTGGACAAACGGTCAACCTTTTCTGACCCAAAAACTCTGTCAGTTAATTCGCACCGCTGCCGCACCGATTCCCCCCAATGGTGAGGCCCCCTGGATTGAGGACTTGGTACAGAAGAAGATTATTGACAATTGGGAAGCTCAGGATGAACCGGAACATCTGCGGACTATTCGCGATCGGCTTCTCAACAGTCATCGCTCCCAGTTGCTCCTGAGACTCTATGAACGGATTTTAAGGGAAAAAGAGGTGATTGCCGAGGATAGCCCTCCAGAAAAAGAGTTACTTTTATCGGGGTTAGTGATCAAAGACGAAGGCCGGCTGCGGGTCCATAATCCCATCTATCAAGCAATCTTTCACCTCCATTGGCTGGCCCTGGCAAAATCAACCTATTGACATCCTCACCGCCGTAAACGGACGGTGATTCCCAAACCTCACGATTTAGGTTTCTGCTTCTTTCCCTTGCGGGGTTCCGCACCTGCCTTAACAGATTTACTCTGTTCTGGTCTTATGGTCGCTCTACAGACTGAC
>NZ_JADBSA010000192.1:0-8988 GCF_020246945.1 Microcystis sp. M113S1
ACCTTGTTGGGTAAGACTTTTAGACTTTTTGTCAATCAAAAAGTACCAGGCATGGGAGTGATCAGGGGGAAAATTCAGGTACTTTTTCCCTGAAAATTAGGTAGTTGACCACCTGAAAATCGGTAAAACCCATCCCCCATTCCCCCAACCCCCAACCCCCAACCCCCACCGAAAAACTTTTTCAGCAGACCCTAGATAAATGTCTGTAGAAACGTGGTTAACTGCGTCTCTATTTGAATTACCGATAACTAATCACTGTTAAACTAATCACTGTTCACACTCTGGACAGTGAAAAAATGCAGATCCGAAGAAAACACCCCAATCCTGCCGTCAAAGTTGAGAGTTTGAGTTATGTGGTGAAAGTGCCGGAGGCACAACCGCAAAATATTTTAGAAGAAATCGTTTGGCATAAAGAGATGGAAGTCGATAAATTGCGCGAACGGTTGCCTTTATTAGAATTACGCCAAAAAATAGCCAATACTGCGCCACCTTGCGACTTTTTAGCCGCCTTAAAACAGGGGAAAACCCAACCCGCTTTGATTGCCGAAGTGAAAAAAGCTTCCCCGAGCAAGGGAGTTATCCGGGAAGATTTTGATCCTGTAGCGATCGCCCGTACCTATGAACAGGGGGGAGCCACTTGTTTATCAGTCCTAACCGATAGTAAGTTTTTTCAAGGTAGTTACGAAAATCTTACCCTCGTCCGGCAAGCGGTATCTTTGCCCCTATTATGCAAAGAATTTATCCTTTATCCCTATCAAATCTACTACGCTCGCTCTAAAGGAGCCGATGCTGTCCTTTTAATTGCCGCTATTTTAAGCGATCAAGACCTAGCATATTTTGTCAAAATTGTCAAGGGTTTAGGGATGACAGCTTTGGTAGAGGTGCATAGTCTGGCCGAATTCGATCGAGTGTTAGCCATTGAGGGAATCGAACTAATCGGCATCAATAACCGCAATTTAGAGACATTTAAAGTCGATTTAGACAATACTCGCCAATTACTAGAAGCCAGGGGTGAACAGGTGCGAGAAAAAGGTATTCTGATCGTCAGCGAATCGGGATTACACCAAGCTGCAGATCTGGCGAAAGTGAAGCAAGCGGGAGCAAATGCGGTTCTAATCGGCGAATCTTTGGTAAAACTGCCCGATGCTGCCGTCGGTATCCAGAAACTCTTTGAAAATCTCGGTTAGGGATTTTTCAGTTATCGGTAAACAGTAAAAAGGCAGCTCCGAGCTTGTCCCTTAATACTATTCGCTGAAAACTCACACCTGATAACTGGTAACTGATCACTGATAACTGACACGGCTATCTGCCGGGATATAATCAGAGTCTGCCGAATCTTAAATCATCCCCTCAGAATTGATGCGATCGAGATTTGGTTTTTTATCTTTTTAAATATGGCCCAACGAGAGAGGACGAACCATGGAAAATAAAAATATGTTGATGATTCCCGGCCCGACACCAGTGCCGGAAGCGGTATTATTGGCTATGGCTAAAGCACCTATAGGTCATCGGACGGGTGCTTTTAGCAAGGTAATCGCCGAATTAACCGAAAATCTTAAATGGTTGCATCAAACCAGTGGCGATGTTTTAATGCTAACTGCTTCGGGAACCGGTGCCATGGAAGCGGGAATTATTAATTTTCTCAGCCCCGGCGATCGAGTTTTGGTGGGGGATAATGGTAAATTTGGGGAACGTTGGGCGAAAGTGGGGAAAGCATACGGCTTAAATGTGGATGTCATTAAGGCAGAATGGGGTAAACCCCTAGATCCAGAGGCATTCACCGCTAAACTGACCGAAGACAAGGAAAAAGCCATCAAAGCGGTAATTATCACCCATTCGGAAACTTCCACCGGGGTTCTCAATGACTTGGAAAGCATTAACAAAGCGGTAAAAGACCACGGGGAAGCTTTAATTATCGTCGATGCTGTCACCAGTTTAGGAGCTTATCATATTCCCATCGATGAATGGGGTTTAGATGTGGTCGGTTCTGGTTCCCAGAAAGGTTATATGATTTCTCCCGGTTTAGGTTTTGTTTCCGTGAGCAAAAAAGCTTGGAAAGCCTACGAAACCGCCAAACTGCCCCGTTTTTATCTAGATTTAGGCAAATACAAAAAAGCCACCGATGAGGATAGTTCCCCCTTTACCCCTCCAGTTAACCTGATGTACGGTTTACAAGCTTCTCTGCAAATGATGAGAAGGGAGGGATTAGCGGCAATTTTCGCCCGTCACCAACGCTTAACCCAGATGACGCGGGCCGGTATGCGCGCCCTGGATTTGCCCCTCTACGCGGCGGATTCCTGCGCTTCCACGGCGATTACTGCGGTGGCCCCCACTCTGGTGGATGCGGAAAAAATTCGTTCGACTCTCAATAAAAAGTTCGACATCGCTGTCGCTGGTGGTCAGGATCACCTCAAGGGTAAAATCTTCCGTATCGGTCATTTAGGTTTTGCTAGTGAGCGGGATATCCTCACAGTTATCGCTGCCATTGAAGCGACTTTAATTGAGTTAGGTGTCGAAGGTGTCACCCCCGGTGCTGGTGTGGCTGCGGCTGCTTCTGTCATGGTACAGGGTTAATCTTGGGTTTATTTTTCCCCTTCTCCCCAGAGAGGGGGATTTTGGCGGGAAAATATATCCTGTATATCTAGGGTTTGCTATAATCCAGCCAAAGTAATAGTCAACTCTTGTGGGTTTTATGTTATGTCTGCAAAACAAAATTTTGTGTTTGTATTTATTTTGGTGATTAACCTTTTGTTAGCGTTTAAGTTAGTTTTCGAGCAAGCATCTCTAGTTTTTTTAGCTGTCTTAGTCTTGACAACTTTCTTGCTGATTCTAACTTTGAAAGTTAATTCTGACAAGGAAAATGAGCGACAAAATGGGAAGCAGGATAGTATAGATTGGCATTCTATATTAGTATTTTTCGCTATTTTTATCAATAACGTTGTTTTATTCTGGAAACTATTTTCCTCTCCGGAACCCCAAGCGGGGATACTGATCACGATCGCAATTATGGCAGCATTACTTTTATTAACCCTGGGACTTGATAGGTTAGGGTTCCCAAATAAGTTTCCTTTTGTCAAAGTTAAATAAAATCTTCCGTTAGGTGAGGAGACAGGAGTAGAAAAAGACAAGAGACAAATATTCCAGCAATAAAACCTACGATTATGTCAAATTTATCTGATATTGAGGCTCGATAACTTATTTTTGCAGGAGGTCTATTTTTGACTTGATTGCGGGCCGATTTGGGGCAAATGCAAAGCTGGATCCTGCGCTGTCCAACCGACGGGAGTATCTAAGCGCACCTCAAAATGAAGATGGGGGGGAATAATATCTGGTTGTCCCGTGGTGCCAACCGTACCGATAACGTCTCCTGCTCGTACCCGTTGGTCAATTCTCACTGTAACCCTGCTTAAATGAGCATAACGGGTCTGCCGGCGACCTAAATGATTAATTACTACCAAATTACCATAGGCCCCTTCCTGACCCACATAAATCACTAGACCATCTTCGGCGGCTAGAACTGGTGTACCAACATCGGCGAGAAGATCAATACCACTATGAAAGAGATTTTTCTGTTCCGTGGGGCTTTTTTGCCAACCGTAGGCTAATCCGACAGTGCTGGCAAAGGGTAAGGGATAAGAACTTAATCCAGTATAATCCGATCGCTTGCCGGCGGCGGACCAATTGGTGCCGGGGATAAAAACTATTGTCGGCTGGCGACCACAACCGTTAAGCTCAAAGAGTATATCGGCACGAATACCATAGGCCGCTTCTAAATCGCGCCAAGTGGAACCCCGGGGTGCTTCGATGCGAATGCCGTTCATCGGGGGAATGAAGATTTCTTTCCCGACGGGGGCCAAACCATTTTTGAGAATAGTCGGATTGAGTTTAATTATCGTTGCGGGGATGAGAGCGTATTTTTCGGCGATTGAGGCGATTGTTTCTCCCGCTTGGATTTTATGGCGTTGTAACCTTGATAAAATCGGCAGGGGACAAACATTATCAGACCCTTGGGCAAAAATTAATTTTTGATTCAAGGTCAAAAAACCTAGACAAAAAAACAAAATTGTGCTAGTGAAACTTAGCCAACTTTTCTCACTTTTGATTCTCCGACCCATGACCATAAAAAAGCGATTTCTTGACTACAAAACCCGGAGAATACTAGGAATACTGTCAATAGCTTCTAAAGACTCTATTGCCGCTAAAGCGTTGCGGAAATTACCCTCGCGCACATCGTGGGTGACAACGACAATTTCGGCTAAATCACCCCTAATACCAATTTGTACCACGGATTCTAGACTAACCCCATGGTCGCCGAAAGCCATACCTAAATGACCGATTACCCCCGGCACATCGCGACAGAGAAAACGAGCATAAAAACGGGTTGATAAATCCTCCATCGGGGCGATTTGACAATAATGCTGGTGAATACAGCTTAAAAGCGGGTCAAGTTCCTTGGTTTTGCCACTACTTTTTAAAATTCCGACGATATTCATCACATCCGATACTACCGCGCTGGCCGTCGGTCCGCTACCGGCACCGGGTCCATAAAACATCACTTGGCCCAAGGGTTCCCCCTCGACGAGAATAGCGTTATAGACTCCGTTAGCATTAGCGAGGGGATGAGTTTTCGGTACTAGGGTCGGATGAACCCGCAACTCTAGGGTATCGGAATCTTCCTTAACCGTATCTTTTGCGATCGCTAATAATTTAATCACAAATCCCAGTCTATCAGCGTAGGCGATATCGACGGCGCTAACTTGCCGGATACCTTCACAGTAAACATCTTCCCGTTTTACCCGACCTCCAAAACCCAAAGAAGCTAAAATGGCAATTTTATCGGCTGCGTCGAATCCATCCACGTCCGCAGTGGGATCCGCTTCTGCATAGCCTAATTCCTGAGCTTTGGCCAGCACTTCGCTAAAATCTGCCCCTTTTTGGCTCATTTCCGTGAGAATATAGTTAGTTGTGCCGTTGACAATTCCCATGATACTGCTGATGCGATTAGCACCGAGGGATTGTTTTAAGGGTTTAATGACGGGAATTCCACCACCCACGGCCGCTTCTAGGAGGACATAAACCCCTTTTTCGTTAGCCTTGGCGTAGATTTCATCACCAAAACGGGCAATAACCGCCTTATTTGCCGTAACAACGTGCTTTCCCGATGCGATTGCTTGGAGAATTAAAGAGCGCGCCGGTTCCAAACCCCCCAATAATTCGACAATAATATCAATTTCGGGGTCGGTAACGATCGATTCTAGGTCAGTGGTCAAAATATGGGGAGAAAGCTCGATTTCTCTCGGTTTATCTAGGGTTCTAACTCCCACTCGTCCAATGGTAATCTCTTTGAGTACGGGATGACGACCAAAAGGATCAAGGAGGATTTTCGCTGTTCCCGTCCCCACAACCCCGAAACCGAGTAAACCAATCTTAAAGGTCACGCTTTTATCTCCTGCTAGTCCGACGCAAAAAATACTAATGGCCAAGCCGTCGCCATTGTCGATTTTATCATTACAAGGTCTTTGACGGTGGGTTTTCTTTTGCTGGGGTTCAAGGCCTGAGGATGATAAATATTCAGTATTTTTGTATTAAAATCAAGCCAATCTCGATCAAGTTTAAACGCTTATCCTGTAATTGTTATTGATTTTATTGAGCGATATAGATATTCGGCAATGTCAGTAACATTTTTGATCATAACTCTAATTTCTGATGACAATAACCCTCTATATAGTTGATATTTTTGAACAAATCAATCGACTCTTTCTGAGCAAAGAGCCATGTTAGCATTATTAGTTAGGGTAATTTGACTCAACTGCACGAGCAACTAAGTTATCCAGCCCCAATTACCATACCAAAGAAATAGAATGGATAAAAAATAGGTAAACAAGAATAACAGAAACCCATAAAAATAACGATTTTTTTGGCTCCCATATACTTGCTCTAAGATTGTCCCCAACATCTCACCGTATTCCCCACCTACATCTACTAGGGTTTGAAATTCAGAGAAATTATACACAGCTAAAATAGCCTTCTCCTTCGAAAAAGAAAAACTATTCATCGACTGTTCAAAAATCTCTGCATCTAGCGGATGGGTTTGAAAATATTCAAAGACCCCCATCCCAAACAGATCATCAAAGGATGGTTGTCCCGTTTTAATACTATATAACACATTTCCCCAGGCTTGATAATGGGGGGCCTCTCCTAACATAATCGCTGTCGCTTTTACTGACCGGGGATGGTCACTAGATAAATGTTCGGCTAAGGGGGTTAGTCTCAGTTAGGGAGGCTAACTCTTGACAAGATTTCGCTCCCTTGCTTAAATGCTCGGCTAGACTCAATTTAGCCGCAGCATAGATAGCTTGAGATAGCCAGTAACCCGAAATCATTTGGGTTAATTGAAGATGAAGAGGGAGTTCAGGTAAGGACATAATCAACTTTTGTGGGAATAAAGTTAAACAGTACCATATAGGATAAGCTGCCCGCGCATTTAAATTGCTGGTTGAGATGAGGCAAGAGTCAACAGGAAAGGGATTGGGGGAGATTCAGCTAATTTCTAAGCGCGAGTAGAGAGAAAAATAAAGCCCTTGCATTACAGCACTCGGTAAAGTTTCCATGAAATTAATTTCTAAGCGCGAGTAGAGAGTTAAACGAGGAACTAAAGCAGGGGAGCTGCTGAAGTTCGCCGGAACTTGGCAAGGCAACAACTGGGAAGAGTGCCTCGAATTCGTCCAGGAAACTCGTTCTCAAGCTCAATTCTAAGTCTTATTACAAGGCTACAAGGCTGTTCCATGTTTCCTTCTATTTATTGAATTTTAACATTTAATTTATAGGTGGCATTGCCACGAGTTCCCCCTACAATTATTTCATAATTTCCAGTAGCCGGTAATTTTAAACTAGATTGGGTAGCTTCTGTTTTCAAAATTTGCCCATTCGGTGCAATCACATCGAATACGGCATTATTTTCTAATGCTGTAATTTTCAGATCCATTCTCTGTCCTTGATTCGCTCTTAATAAATAAATATCTTGACTCCCTCGAACAACCGATTGATTAACTGTAGTGGTATTAGTTCCTGGGGCAAACCGAATTTGAGACACTAAACAAGGTTGTTTTTGATAAACGACTCGTCCCGTATTCAAAGAATCTGAAGTTAACGTCCATGTTTCTTGAGTTGTTTGAGTATCTAACTCAATTTTTGTCTTGATATTTAAGTTTAAATGATTTCCATTTTTCCTTCCTTGTAAGGTTTGAGTATAGGAACTATAATAAGATTCTTGTTCATTATGAATCGTAGCTTCTACCCGACCCGTGACTTGATTTCCCTGAATATAAATCCTCGCCGTAGAATCCAGATCATCATTAGCGACTGAAAAACAATAACCTTGAATCGAATAAGCGCTAGACGCTTGAGCAACTTGTCGGGGTGGATGATTTGCCATCCTAGGTGTAACATTCAGTAAACTTGCAAAAATGACTACAAATCTTAATAATTTCATCATCATAACTGACTCATGGTTAAAGGTTGATTGATCACTGATTACTGATAGTTTCCATTCAATTAATTTCTAAGTGCGAGTAGAGAGCTACCATCACCAGACGGTTCACTCCGTCCGTTGTCAGGCATTCGGCTCAAATCTTTTTTGCCCTTCCATTTTCCGCCCCAATTCATTTGCCCATCTCGTCCCTTGTTACCGCGTTGCCAACATCCGATCGTGAGCCACGCAACGTTCCGGTTGCCAGTAAAATGGCGAGGTTGGCAATGCCTGTCCTTGTGTCGCTTGTGTCGTCTCACGCAGGATTGGGTTTGCGAGGATAGAGCTGCTCGGCGCGGTTGAACAAGATCCAGCTGGTCAGAATGTACTTGTCGTGCGACTCGGGCACATTGCCGCGATGGGTGTGGGTAAAACCGGCGGGAGCGATCACCATCGTCCCAGAGGTCGGCTTGAGCTTCCGTTCTTGGTACAAGAACTCCGTCTCACCACCGCGCTCTACATCGTTCAGATAGAACATAAACAAAAGGACGCGATGGAGCGTCTCAGCAGCTGGGTCGCGAGGATAGATTTCCGAATGCCAGTAGTAGTAACCCCCGATACTCTTCGAGTATTTCTGAACGTTGATCGCTCCCGGTCGAAACACTCTGAACAAATACTCGCCGAGTTCTAGGTCCGATGCCGCCCCAACATCCGAAGCTGTTAACGCCCTGACCAGTCCGGTAGCCGGATCTTGCAAGCTCAATGCAAACGCACTCGTGATCAGATATGGATACTTGCGAATGTACAACATCAGGTGACGCAGTGTGCTGTCGAGTATCTGACTGTGCAAATCGCTCCACTCGGAGAGGCCTGTGATGGTGATGTCGGTGCTGTTCTTCTTGGATTTGTCGACTCCATGACCGATCCGTCCATCCGACTTGCGGTCGCTGGCTTCGAAACGATGCCTGATCTCTTCGCACAATTCGGGGCGTAAAGCATGTTCGTAGATCTCGATAAAGTCAGTTGTCATTGCAGCTTTCCCACCCCAAAGCCCTAGATACATTCCCACGCGGTCACGAATTCCATCTAGTTGGTGATTATAACAGGTTTGCGTTGCATCGAGAGCTTTGCCCGTATCCGGAAAAAGGCAGATGTACGCTGATGCAAAGGTTTCGCGGGTACGTTCAATTAATTTCTAAGCGCGAGTAGAGAGAATAATGCGAGTTCCCTTAATACAGACTTGACCGTGATATACCAGAGGCGCACTAAGGATTCTTTTTTGCCATTGCATCATTTTATTGTCGGCTATTCTTGATCTTTTGGATAATTTCATCGAAAATTTTGGGTCTGAAACCCCGTCGTTCTACGACGGCTTTACTATTAAATATTAGCACATTTACGAAATATATGCTAAAATGTGAGACATGGAAAAAGCCTATTCGTTTCGATTTTACCCAACACCCGAACAAGAGTCGCTATTGCGGCGCACTTTGGGCTGTGTAAGATTAGTTTACAATAAA
>NZ_JADBSA010000193.1:0-7675 GCF_020246945.1 Microcystis sp. M113S1
GTCAATTACCTAATTTTCAGGGAAAAAGTCCCTGAATTTTCCCCCCAATCACTCCAAGGGTCGGCACTTTTTGAGGGAAAAAAAGTCTAAAAACCTTGTTGGATAAGGTTTTTAGATTTATTCAGCAAACCCTATTTAAAAAAGGCTATAGATGAAGACCGTTTATCAGATCGCCCCCTATTCCCATGAATCGCTTAATTTTATTAGATTCGGGTCGATTAGGTATGGTAACAAATCCCAAGGCCAAAGGACTTCCGCTCGCTTGTCAACAGAGGCTAAAAACGCTTCTAAAACGAGGTGAACGATTTGCGATTCCTGAGATTGCAGATTATGAAGTCCGTCGAGAACTGCTCCGTGCGAATTTATTAAAAAGTGTCCGTCGTCTCGATCATTTAACACAAACCCTTGAATATATTCCTATCCAAACAGATACTATGTTGTTAGCTGCAAGTCTTTGGGCAGAAGTCAGAAAAAGGGGACAACCCACTGCCGATCCCAAGGCATTAGATGGGGATGTTATTCTAGCTGCTCAAGCACAAATATTGGCCAATGAGACGGCAGAAGTAATTATTGCGACAACCAATGTTGGTCATTTGATCCGATTTGCTACAGCATTGAATTGGCAAGATATTGATTAATTGGGCATGGGCAATCACTTTTTTAGATTTCATAATTTGTGATCGCCGAAGAGTGTAGGTTAGTGATCTTGTAGGTTGGGTTGAGGTAACGAAACCCAACACCAGCAAGGGTTACGCTACCGCTAACCCATCCTACAAATAATTGTGCCTCCCTACTTACCCCTAGGGACAATTCATCAATTGCCCCTACGGGCAGCGTACCTGCGTAAGTCCTTTAGGGACTTGCGTGGGAATAATATCCCAGCTTTGAAAATCGCTCTGTAGAAGAATCAGACCAGCCAGATGGCACATTATCAAAGCGCAAGTCCCTTAGCTGCAGGGGTTCTCGAAGGCTCTCCCCCTACTTAGGGTGATCAGCAAACCCCCGCAGCGCGTAGGGCGCAAGCTTTGCGCCCCTACAGTAACGGATTTTGTCCACAATGTAGGGGCGAACTGCGTTCGCCCAAAAGGTACATTATCAAAGCGCAAGTCCCTTAGTTAGATTCAGTGGGATGCCTACGGCACTGCATAGCAGCACGCCACTCGCTGAAAGCGCACCGAAGGTGATCTTGTAAATTGGGTTATCTTTAATTAAGTTTCTCCCTTACTTAAATTATTACAAAACAATTGAATTTCATTGATTATGGTTTGATAAGAATTAACAATTTGATGGGCGATGATTAAAACCTTTTCCTCATCTAATTGGCAAGAATAAGCACTTCTCACCAGATGACGAAACCGCCGTAACTCATCCAAAATGACCCTTGTTTCTTCTGTGATAACCGCTTTTCTCACCTTAGGTATATCAACAGACATTTGCTCTAATAAATCTCGATGCCATTTATCCCCCGTTGGGAATCTTTGATCAATTTTTTTAGCAATAACCTCAAAAATACGCTCGATTCCAGTATAAACTCCATGCAAATTAAGCGCAATAGAATTAATTAATGTGTTTTGATACATGACATCCGATTGATTAGATAATTCTATTAAAAATATCTCTAACTGTTGCAGAGCTTGAAGAATTTTCTTGATTTCTTGATTAATTCTATCTTGAATTAGTAAATTATTCATAGTTCAATACCCTGAGCAATTGCCTCTAAAATATAAGGATGAGCCTTTTGAACTTCTACTAAATCCACCTCAAAATCCTGTCCATTATCTAATTCTGCGATCGCTTTAAAATAATCTTTCTCTGGTAAATCCCAAACCGCTAAATCAAGATCAGAATGGGGAGTTATTTCTTCATAATTTAACAATGAACCAAATAAAACAACTTTCGTGACTCCATACTTCTCTTTAAGGAGACTAGCACATTTTTGAGCAATTTTTAACCCTGCTTGTTGCCGTTGTTTCATCTCTAATAGAAATTGTTCACGGTTTGCTCTCGCTGCTAAAACTTCAGCAATAATCTCTTGTTTTCGTTCTTCAGTTAACTGTGTCATTATGATTACCCCTAAATCATTGAATATCAATAGTTTCTATGATAGCAATTTTTGTGATAAGCGATCGCCGCTCTTGTCGGTTGGGTTGAGGCAACAAAACCCAACAATATTTTATTTAAGGTGTGTTACTTCGGTGACATACCTTTTATCTATCAGTCATCAGGAGAGCTTATTTATTTTCTGCTTAGATCAGTTAAAATTGAGGAATGATCGGCCTAGAAATTGGGTTTATCTTCGTACTTAACCTTAACATGAGAGTGTAGGCTGGGTTGAACGATAGTGAAACCCAACCGTATTTTATCTATTCCTTGCTGAGATTCAGTTAAAATTGTAGCGTTATCACCATGAGTTAGATAGAACCCAACATCCATGATCATCTCTCTCAAAGAGGCCCAGGCTAAACTCCCCGAACTGATTGACAATCTCAAACTGGGGGAAGAATTGTTAATCACCGACAACAATCGTCCGATTGCCCAATTAATCGGGCAAATACCCACATCGCCCCAACGTCCGCGCCCCGGACTATGTCAAGGAATGATTACCATCGTAGCTGATGACGAAGAACATTTGCAATATTTTTTGAAAACTTAAATAGAGATTTAACATTATGACTAAATTAGATATAGCTCAAGCTAAATCCGATCTCTCAAAACTTCTCGATTTGGCAATTAACGGAGAAGAAATCGTTATTATGCAAGGCGACGAGCCAGTGGCCAAAATTTCCCCCATCAAACGACCCTTAAAACGAGGAAGTGCTAAGGGAAAAGTATGGATGAGCGATGACTTTGATGAACCTCTTGAAGACTTTCAAAATTACAGGGAATGACTTTTTTATTGGACACACATATTTTTCTTTGGTTTGTTAATGACGATCCTAGATTAAGTAATGCTCTCAAAGATTTAATTGAAGATGAGAACAATTTTAGTTATCTTAGTATCGCCAGTCTTTGGGAAATGTCTATTAAAT
This sequence comes from Microcystis sp. M113S1, assembly GCF_020246945.1. Lineage (NCBI taxonomy): Bacteria > Bacillati > Cyanobacteriota > Cyanophyceae > Chroococcales > Microcystaceae > Microcystis > Microcystis sp. M113S1. Next base: position 3,030 of record NZ_JADBSA010000193.1, read on the forward strand.
ATAATTTAGGAAAGTTAAGGTTAGTTCCTTCCTATGAAGAGTTTATTGAGAAAGAAGTGAACGAAAGTAGGATTGTTTTACTAAATCTTGAACTAGAGCATCTAAAAATTAATGCTTCTCTACCTTTTCACCACAGAGATCCTTTTGATCGCATTATTATTGCTCAATCTATGGCTGAAAATCTCCCTATCATTACAAGTGATTCAATTTTCAGTCAATATTCGATTGCGCTTATTTAGTGTAACTCAACAAATGAAAATATTATTGATCTTAGATCAAGATGAAGGAATAGCTCCCAATGATCCAGCCACTTCTTCTAGATTAGATTGAAACAACGAAACCCAAAACTAATAAAGGTGTGTTACTGTGGTGACATACCTTTTATCTATCAGGAATCAGTTTGCTTATCCATTTCTGGCTAAGATCAGTTAGAATTGAGAAGTTATCAGCCTAAAAATTCGTTTTATCCTCGCGCTCATAATACAATGTAGAACAAGCTTCTACTTTGTCAGGGATAAAATACCTGTACTTTGTTAATTCTCTATGTACCCTATAATGACCATTAAGTCTTAAACTAGGAGAAAAACTGATGGAAAAATTGATTCAATTACATATTGAAAAGCTACCCGAAGGCGTCTATTTAGCAACCTCCGATGACTTACAGGGATTAGTTGCACAAGGGAAAACCCTTCAAGAAACCCTAGAAATTGCCAGAGATGTCGCTCATCAATTAATCGAAGCTAAAAAACAACGCAATCAAATTGATAATTTAAAAGATATAGAAGATGATTTTTACTACCCTTTCGTTATCTAAACAGATTAAAAGAAAAAATGGGAAGATTATCAGGATTTCGGTATCATTGATATTATAAAAAGACTTAAAAAGCTTGGTTTTGTTTTAGATCGCCAAGCCGCAGGTAGTCAGGAAATTTGGTACAATCCAGAGACAGAGAACTATACAACAATTTCTAATCATTCTGGTGATCTACCAGAGGGGACTGTAAGAGCTATTCTCAAACAGACTGGTATTAGTCCAGATGATTTTTTAAAAACAAAATAAAAACTTAATTTGTAACCATTCAGTTATAATATCCTCTATCCCAAAGCATTACATCCACATGGGAAAAGGATTTAATTCATCTTCTGTCAAAGCTTCTTTTAACCATCCCATGCTAACAGGAACATCATACAATCTTCCTGCCCCTAAACGCTTCCACATATGACGCATTCCGGGGACAATAACCTTAGCTACCCTTAAACCAATATCAGGACGAGTCTGATCTAATACTACTAACATTTCCATCCCTTTTGACTCAATCTCTATAATTTGATTGATTAATTCATTTGTTCTACCTAAGAGATTACGCCATTATACCATAAAGTGACCTTTTGAATCTAATATAAATCTAATATAAATCTCATAAAAAGTTAATATTCTGCTCAAAAAAACATATTAGAAAAGTATTAGTTTTAGAGATTGCCATTACCCCAAATAAAACTTATTCTGGTATCAAAGGTGATTGAAGCAATCACTTTTAACCCCAAAGACAAGGATTTTGCTTAAGGCATTATGGCTAACTCAAAAAATTCAGAAAAGGATTTTTGAGAACGTCTTAAGGGTATAAACAAACATACAACTATCAGAAGGAGAACACTTATGTCATTACTATACGAAGTAGAAAATCAATGGGGGGGCGATGATGCATCTTGGCATAATGGTGGTACATGGGTTATGGGTTGTCGCCCTCGTCAGAACCTTATTGCCATAAATATTAAGTCTGACGATGGGGGAAAAACTTTTCATGGCAATATGACCTATGCGAGAGAAGGACCGATTGGTTTTCGAGCTACTTTATCCGACGGCAATAATTATTTTGTTGAAAATCAATGGGGGGGCGATGATGCACCTTGGCATAATGGTGGCCAATGGATTATTGGTGGTCGATCTAAGCAAAATGTGGTTGAATTAAACCTACAATGTGATGATGATTATGATGGTACTCTAAATGGAACTGTGACTTATAATGGCGAAGGTCCAATTGGTTTTAAAGGGACGATGATCGATTGTTAAATTTAGTGTGATCGCCTTTCTCATCAGGTGTGTTACTTCGGTGACGCACCTTTTACCTATCTATAAAATATCCTATCCCAAAGCATTACATCCACATGGGAAAAGGATTTAATTCATCTTCCGTTAAAGCTTCTTTTAACCATCCCATGCTAACAGGAACATCATACAATCTTCCTGTCCCTAAACGCTTCCACATATGACGCATTCCGGGGATAATTACCTTAGCTACCCTTAAACCAATATCAGGACGAGTCTGATCTAATACTAACATTTCCATCCCCTTTGACTCAACAATTCGCTGACACAATTTAACATCTTCTAATAAATCATCACTGGCTAATTGTAAATAATCATTACTTTTTTTCGGTATTATTTTACTATCGGTAACTAAATAAGATTGATTGCTTAACCTTGCCGTTTGCCACCATTTAACCGCCAAAGGATCCGCAGAAGGATTATAAATTGTTGTCCCATCTTCCTTAAAAGATAACACATTCGGTAAGATTTGATTAACCTCAGTTAACGCTCGACTAATGGCAATTTTCGGATCAAAATGCGCCCCATATCCTAATAAAATATCCTCCACTTCCCGCTCCTTTCTCGGACTAATAGCAGCAAAACAAGGGATATTCAAATCGCTAGTAATATCTAACACCCATAGCTCCCGATTTAACCCCTCATAATATTGCTTTAATTGCTCAAAATATGGCTCATTAAAGCTCTCTAAATTAACGGAGGGTTTAACTAATTGGTTATACCACCATAAAGCCACACAATCTCGTTCCACTAACTCCATAAATCCTTGTAAAATCGCTTCTTCTATCGTATTTCCTGCGGCGCAGCCATTAGAATCTGCCCAACAATCTAAGGGTTCAGATTGAGAATAACCATAGTAACAATATCCCGTCGGTAAATACTTAAAATCTTGAGCAGTTAAAGACCATACAGGAGTCCAATCAATGATTCTAGTTTCATCAAAAGGTTCAGGGACTTTTTGAAACCATCCTTGATTATTCGCATTCCATTCTTCTCGATGTTGATATTGTTTTTCACTAAAACTCATACATTTGTTAGGATGAATAGCTTTATCTCCTAACTCTTGATAACTCGCTTTTTCTCTGATTTCATTCCCTTGAAAAACTCCCGAATACCGCTCAATAGCTTCACAAAATCCACTTGCTTTTGCTTGACTATCTGTACGGCCTTTTCCCGCACTTCTACCTCCAATATTTTGCCGTAAACTGGCTAAATCATCAAAGACGCTACGAAAATGATGTTTCGCTACATAAGTATGAACTAAAGCATTCCCTTGTATCTTATTTAATTCTCGCACAATTCCCGTAATAGGACTGATAAGATGTTGATAGGTTCGTAAGGTTTCTTCAGGAGAACAAAAACGATGTCCCCCATCACTGGTAAAAGCCTTTTTTCGATGTCCCAAAACCACAGGTAAAGGTGTTTTATTCAGAGAATATCCACAACTAGGACAGTTCGGACGTTTAACTAAAATATGCTCTTGAAATTGTAAATTTAAAGTATCATAAGTCATTAGTATTCCTTCTAAACGTTGATTTTTACCTTGAATAATCCATTTAAAAACCTCCATAGCCGTCATATTTAAAACTGTCTGCATTGTCGCTGAAGAAAACCCTAAAGGAGAAATTAAAGAAATCTTATTTTCTCTCTGTCTAATGATAAATTCCTCCACGGGACGATTATCTCGTAATCGTTGAGCCAAACAATGCCAACAACCAGTTTTATCGGGATAAAATAAGGGACCAATCCAGGCTAGGTTTCCTAGGGGATTAACTAATAACCAAGGCTTTTGCGAGACTAAAGCTTGTTGATTAATACTATCTAAATCAGGATGAAGATAATTATCGGTTAAAATAATGGTTAAATCCCCTTCATCTGCGACTTGAACTTGCAAGGAATTCAAAATATTGATCAAATCTTGCTGGGGAATTGAGCCTAGGCTTTTAACCGTAACCTTCAGAGATTGTAATCGTTCAAAAGCTTGGGATAGAGAAACCTGAAGATGATGGCATAAAATTGCTAAATTAGACGGCAATAATTCTTTTTTTTCTAACAAAAACCCTCGTTGATATAACTGAAAAATCGCTTTTTGAATTGCCAGACTATAATTAATAATAACTGCAAACAAATTAGGATTATTGGGATTGATTTCTTGATTTTGTAAAAATTCTAACTGAAGAATATCAATAATTTCATCAAGATTACGTTGACCATCAATTAATCTTACTAAACGATAATAAAGCGGCTCTTGGAAACAGATTGATTCTCGCTCAGATAGAAAAAATACCGTATTTGGTTCTAAGGTTTCAATTGAGTAGGCAGGATTCCAATCAAGCTGGTTGAACACAATTTTTACTCTCTTTTTAAGGGATAGTTAAGGTTGATTATATACCTATAATTTGACATCCTCGCCGCCGTAAAACGGACGGCGATTCCTCACCACGCCACTTTTTTAGGGTGGTCGCGTCAATGGGGTTGACGCAGATAGCGAAAAACGCTTAATTGCTTAAGTCTGACACTTTCGACCCGTCCGTTTTCA
>NZ_JADBSA010000194.1:0-7845 GCF_020246945.1 Microcystis sp. M113S1
GGTGTCTTAACCCTTGTTGCAAAGGTACACAGCTTACTTCATTGAGAAAGTCTAATTCTTCTTGCTTTTTCCAATCGGTTAGCATCGAAGAAGTTTGAGCATATCCTACTCTTTCTTGCTTTTCGTACCATGCTTGTGTTCTGAGATGGAGTGCCTTATTGTAAACTAATCTTACACAGCCCAAAGTGCGCCGCAATAGCGACTCTTGTTCTGGTGTGGGGTAAAATCGAAACCAATAGGCTTTTTCCATGTCTCACATTTTAGCATATATTTGGTAAATGTGTTAATATTTAACAGTAAAGCCGTCGTAGAACGACGGGGTTTCAGACCCAAAATTTTCGATGAAACTAGAAACTACGGCGATTAAACGGATTCTTGATGCTAACCTTGACCGCGCCAGAGAAGGACTGCGAATTATCGAAGAATGGTGTCGTTTTGGCTTAGATAATCCCGATTTAGCCCAAGAATGTAAAGAAATGCGCCATCAATTAGCTAGTTGGCACTCGATCGATCTTAAACGACATCGGGACACAGCCGGCGATATCGGCAGGGATTTAAGCCATCCCAGGGAAGAAATCCGCGAGACTGTCGAGGGACTGCTGCAGGCCAATCTCGCTCGCGTACAGGAGGCTTTCAGGGTTTTAGAAGAATACGGTAAACTCTATGATCTGGAACTAGGGATAGCCTGTAAACAGCTGCGCTATCGGGTTTATCAGCTAGAGAGTAAACTATTAATCTCTCCACCTCTGGAAAAACTGCAAGCATCTCCCCTCTATTTAGTCACTTCTCCTGTGGAAAATCTCCTAGAAATCGTCGAATTAGCCCTAAAAGGAGGTTTAAAATTGGTGCAGTACCGCCATAAAACCGCCGCTGATACCATTCGTTTAGAAGAGGCCGCTAAACTGTGTGAGTTATGCCACCGTTACGATGCTTTGTTTATTATGAACGATCGCGTCGATATTGCTCAGGCCATTCTTGCCGATGGTGTTCACCTCGGTCAACAGGATGTACCGATTTCCCTAGCGCGGCAATTTCTCGGCCCGACGGCAATTATCGGCCGGTCCACCACTAATCCCCAAGAGATGGCCAAAGCAATCCAAGAAAAGGCCGATTATGTGGGAGTCGGTCCAGTTTATGCCACCCCCACGAAAGCGGGAAAAGCACCCGCAGGATTGGAATATGTCCGTTATGCGCGGGAAAATTGCCCTTTACCCTGGTTTGCGATCGGTGGTATTGATAGTAGTAACATTAAAGAGGTTTTAGAGGCAGGAGCGCAGCGGGTAGCTGTAGTCCGGGCCATCATGGAAGCGCAGCATCCCGAGGTCATCACCCAACAATTATTAAACCAATTAAAGTAGGGAACGGGGGAGTGGTGTGTAGGGTGTAGGGTGTGGGGTGTAGGGAAATGGGGAAATGGGGAAATGGGGAGATGGGGTGTAGAAAGAATAAATAAAAATAATCTCCTGAATACTGTCTCGGAGAATACTGTCTCGGAGAATACTGTCTCGGAGAATACTGTCTCGGAGAATACTGTCTCGGAGAATACTGTCTCGGAGAATACTGTCTCCTCCGATTAACTTGATTCGTTCATATCCAAATCCATGTCAGAAATAACCTTGCAAATCAACGGCAAAACTCAAACCTGTTTACCCGCAACTAAACTACCGCAAATGCTAGAAAATTTGGGCATGAATCCTCGGTTAGTTGCCGTGGAATATAACGGGGAAATCCTCCATCGTCAGTATTGGGAAAACACCGAAATCAAGGAGGGGGATAAATTAGAAATTGTTACTATTGTCGGGGGGGGATAAAATAATCAACAATCGACACTTGAGGGAAAAAACTTGTTAGTTATCGGTTTAATGAGTGGCACATCGGTGGATGGCATCGATACCGCTTTAGTGGAGATTAGCGGTACTGTGGAATCTCCACAGGTGCAGTTATTAGCTGGAGAAACCTATCCCTATTCCCCCCGATTACGAGAGACAATTTTGCAAGTCTGTGGGGGAGAAAAGCTATCTATTGAAGCTTTAGCCAGCTTAGATGATGATATCGCCGCAGAATTCGCCCATGCCGCTTTAAATATCCAAAAAGAAGCCCCAAAAGCCCAATTAATCGGCAGTCACGGTCAAACCGTTTTTCATCGACCCCCCGAAAACGATCGCCTCGGTTACACAGTACAATTAGGACGGGGAGCAGCGATCGCAAAAATTACCCGTATTCCCACCATTAGTAATTTTCGCGCTGCCGATATCGCCCAAGCTGGTCACGGTGCGCCCCTAGTGCCGAAAATTGACGCTTATCTGCTCTCTCACCCCACTAAAACCCGCTGCGTCCAAAATATCGGTGGTATTGGCAATTTAACCTATCTACCCCCCCGACAAAGGGAAAATTGGCAGCAAAAAATTTTCGGTTGGGATACTGGCCCCGGTAATGTCCTCATCGATTTGGCCGTACAATTTTTGAGCCAAGGCCAACAAACCTACGACCATAACGGTCAATGGTCGGCTCAGGGTCAACCCTGCTCCGAATTAGTTCATAAATGGCTACAGGAGCCTTATTTTCAACAATATCCTCCTAAATCCACTGGCAGAGAGTTATTTAGCCCCGCCTATCTAGCCCAATTGCGCCAGGATGCCCAAGCTTATTCCCTCAGTGATGCCGACTGGTTGGCTAGTTTAACCGATTTAACCGCCATTTCGATCGCCCACAGCTATCAAACCTTTTTGCCAGAAATGCCTGCGGAAGTGCTGCTCTGCGGTGGTGGCGCTCGCAATGCCTACCTGCGCCAACGACTCCTAGCACATTTGGGGTCAAATGTCAAGCTTTTGACCACCGATCAGTTAGGATTAAATAGCGATTTTAAAGAAGCGATCGCTTTTGCCCTCTTGGCCTATTGGCGCTGGCACAATTTCCCCGGTAATTTACCGAAAGTCACGGGGGCAAAAGCAGCGGTTTTATTAGGAGAAATTTACCTATGAGCAGCAGCTATGAAATATTTTCAACAATTCAACGCCAAAGGGTCAGCGATGGGCAAATAGTGCCAATTTTAAGCGATTGTACTGGGTATAAACGTCTTTTAATTCTTGTTTGGCCGCAATTGGGAGATTTTGACAGTCTCGAATACGCTTGGTGGTTAGAAAAAGAGGCAGCCCTTTGGCAAAATGCCGGGATAACCATTCGGGCCATCGGTATCGGCGATCGCAATTCAGGTTTAAAATTCGCTGAATATACGAAATTTCGGCAAGATTGGCTTTTTGTTGACCCCAAAGCCGAATTACATAATTTATTGGGACTGTATCGCGGTTTATCGTTAAAATTACCCAGATTTTCCCCCGGGCAAAATGCTTGGTTAAATCTAATTTTCATGTGTGCGGGTGTGGGTAGTCCGGGGACTCTGGCCGAAGTGCTGCGGGGTTATCTTGGCGATCGCAAAGCCCCCCAATTAATTGCCGAGGAGGAAACAATTCAAGCGCGGCCTTTACCACCTTTCCGGGGTTCCCTATTCAATCTTGCTGGGGGTCAAGGTTTTCAGCGACCTTTTGAATTAGCCACCCTGAGACTGCGTAATATGAGTCAAGTTTTGGGCAATTGGCCAACCTATGTTCCTGATAGTAGTTATCTCACCCAACGGGGAGGGACTTTTTTATTTGATAATCAAGAAAATTTACTCTATGAGCATCGAGATCGAGGTATCTTGGGTTTTGCTGAGAATATGAGTTATCCTCTCGCTTTTTTGCAGGATTAAGCTTTTTTCTTCTCCATCTCGCCCACTCCCAACTCTTTTTTAGCTTTTCTAGCTGATATAGCAAAGACCAAGGTGCTTAGGACAATCCATCGCTGAAACCCTGTTCAGATAAGAGTTTGAAAATTGAAAGCGTCCTAAATAACCCATTATTTGCTATAGCTAAAAAACTTTAATGTTATCCAACTACTTATTACCTAAAGATTGATGAAATTATTTGACGATTCATCCACAACTAGCGGGGGTTATTTATCTAAGAGATAAGTAAATATTATTTTAAGTTTATTTAAGGCTGTCATTACTAATGCTAAGTTGAGCATGGTAAATTTTCCCGTAGTATCAAAAAGGAAACTAATTCGACCCGTTCAGTCTAAACGGCGAGAGAAGGCATTTTGAGATTGAGCAACAACCTATGGCAAAGAAAACAAAGACAACCACTTATAAAGTCACCCTGAAAACACCCGATGGCGACCATACAATTGATGTTCCCGATAATGAATATATTCTCGAGGCAGCAGAAGAAAAAAAATTAGATTTACCTTTTTCTTGCCGTGCTGGTGCTTGCTCTGCTTGCGCTGGTAAAATCGAATCCGGTAGCGTTGATCAATCCGATCAATCTTTCTTAGATGACGATCAAATTGAAGCGGGTTATGTCCTCACCTGTGTCGCCTATCCTACTTCTGACTGTGTGATCGTCACCCACAAAGAAGAAGAGTTGTACTAATTTAGGTCAATATTTGGGAGTTAGACAGTCCAACCATACAACAATAATAGAGCGGGAACTGCAAGAGCGACAGTTCTCGCTCTATTTGTATTTTTGGCTCTTGACTCGACAGTGATAGTCTGATAGTTTCATGTCCTCATATTACCTTGCTTGACTATATCTGACCATATTTGTATTGAACCTTCTAATACCGCTCACTTAAAACTCAAATCTGATAACTGATAACCGATCACTGATTATCGTCCCACTTCAGCGAAAATCTCGGCTAAAATCTCTCCAGCACCAGCATCGCGCAGTTTATGGGCTAAATCTCGTCCTAAAGCTTCCCCATGGCTAGGATCACCGCTAACCGAGTCCTTAATCAAGCGCTTACCGTCGAGACTAGCCACCATACCCGTTAAAGTTAGGATACCATCCTCGATCGCCGTATTCACTCCGATGGGAACTTGACAGCCCCCCTCCAACTCCCGTAAAAAAGCGCGTTCAGCATAGCATTTATCGCGGCTAGGGGCGTGTTCCAACACTTTTAGGACTTCCAAGACCTCCGGATCAGCATCGCGGCATTCTATCCCTAAAGCCCCCTGTCCCACCGCATGGAGAGAAATTTCCGCCGGAATAACCTGATGAACTCGATCGCCTAATCCTAACCTTTCTAACCCGGCTACTGCCAGAATAATCCCATCGTATTCTCCCGCGTCCAGTTTGGCCAGACGGGTGTTGACATTGCCGCGCACATCTTTAAAAGTCAGATGGGGATAATGGTGACGCAACTGGGCCAATCGACGCAGAGAAGAAGTCCCAATTACTGAACCTTCTGGTAAATTATCTAATTGATAGTCTTGATTTTTGCTATTTACCACCAAAGCATCGGCCGGATTAACTCTTTCCGTGACGCAACCCAAGATTAAGCCTTCGGGTAAATTAGTGGGCAGATCCTTGAGAGAATGGACAGCAAGATCGATCGATCTATCCAACATTCCCACTTCTAATTCTTTGGTAAATAAACCCTTATCACCGATTTTCGCCAGGGCCACATCGAGAATTTTATCGCCTTGGGTACTCATCGTCTCCACCTCAAACTGTCGATGGGGGTGGTGTTTACTCAATTCTGCCTGTACCCAGTAGGTTTGTACTAGGGCTAACTGACTTTTACGGGAACCGATACGCAGGGAACGAGGAGGACTAGAAACGGACATATCTGAAGTAGGAATTTAACTAAACATCTATCTGACTGCTCGATCTAGACTATCCTGATCTCACCCCTGTTGAGTAATCACTTTCTGGGTTGGGGGTAAATAGTTACATCTCTTAATATTTTTGGGGGAGTGGGGGATGGGGTGATGGAGTTTTAGGGAAATAGTCATAGGTTTGTTTAATCTCTCGCAATCCCTTTACTAGAATGGGATGATGAGGTCAAAGTTTTTGCGGCTATAGGTTGAATTAAGCAGAGTAAAACCATTATTCCCCATGGCACAGCAAAGCTAAAAGCTCAAGTTAAAATAGAGAAACAAAGGTTAAAACAGAGTCTAACCAATGACAATATTTTAACGGAAAAATTGACTAATTCAGGAGTTATTATCATGCTAGACCAAATGATGAAGATGTTAGAAGGACAACAAATAAACTCTTATCGTCTGAATAAGTTTATCGGTGCGGGGGGTTTTGGAGGTGTATTTCATGCCAGTGAAATAGTCAGAAATACATCGGTTCAAGAAGTGGCAATTAAAGTTATTCCCGAAAGTAGCGATGATAAATTAATTGAGTTACAAAATGCCAGAAAATTAGAACATTCTAATTTAATTAAAGCTTATTCCGTGGGGGAATTTCGTTTTCTCAATACGGAGATGCTTTATTTAGTGATGGAACTGGCACAGGGTAGCCTAGAAAATCACATTCAAAAAGGCGGTTTGTCATCGGGGGAGATTAAAAATATTACTGCTCAAGTCGCCCAAGGCTTAAATTATCTTCATGGACAAAATAAAGTCCATCGAGATTTAAAACCGGGTAATATCCTGAGGGTTAATCAACAATACAAGTTAGCAGATTTTGGCTTAATTAGAACTTTAAATAACAAAAGCCACACTCAAACAGTACATAATAGCGGGACAATTATTTATATGCCTCCCGAAGCCTTTAAAGGTGATATTTCATCGGCTTGGGATCTGTGGTCATTGGGTATTATGTTAATCGAAATGACGACTAATCAACTTCCCTATAAGTTTAATAATGATATTAACCAATTAATGGCAAAGGTGATGAATTGTGAGCTACAAATCCCTAGTTTACCGAAAGAGTTTAAACCAATTATTGAAGGGTGTTTGCAAAAAGATAGAAAACAAAGATGGACGGCACAACAGGTTTTAAATGCTTTACAACCTGTTCAACAAGCACAAGCAGCAGTCAGGATGCCTGTGTCATCAATACCCCCAATTGCTTCACCTACTCCATTTACCGAAAACCTAGCCAAGGGAGTCACACTAGAGATGGTAAGCTTACCAGCAGGTCAATTTCTCATGGGTTCTTCTGAAAGAGATTATGAAAAGCCTCCACACCAAGTTAAAGTCAACAGTTTTGCCATCGGCAAATATCCCATTACTCAAGCACAATATCAAGCGGTAATGGGAAACAATCCCTCTCACTTTAAAAATAATCCCCAAAATCCGGTAGAAAAGGTTAGTTGGAACGATGCTCAAGCTTTTTGTCAGAAATTGAGTCAAATAACAGGGAAAACCTATCGCCTACCCACAGAAGCGGAATGGGAGTATGCTTGTCGTGCGGGGACTACTACTCGCTTTTATTTCGGTGATGATGCTAATCAGTTAGGAGATTACGCTTGGGGTAGAGAAAATTCTAATAACAAAACTCATCCCGTAGGACAGAAAAAGCCCAATGCTTGGGGACTACATGACATGAGTGGCAATGTTTGGGAGTGGTGCGAAGACGATTGGCATGATAGCTATGCTGGAGCGCCGGATGATGGCACGGCGTGGATTGATAATGATAATCGTTCTCAGTCTCGAAAATGTCTGCGCGGCGGTTCTTGGGGCAATAGCCCTTATAGCCGTCGTTCTGCCAACCGCGGCAGGAACGACCCCGACAACCACAGCGACTACGACGGTTTTCGGGTTGCGTGTGTCTCCCCAGGACTTTAACCCTTTGCTCTTTTGCCTTTTTGCCCTTTGTCTCCCGCCGCTAGGCGGGGCGATTTTTTTTTGAGATTTTCGGTAGGACAATTCTTGACATCCTCACCGCCGTAAACGGACGGTGATTCCCAAACCTCACGATTTAGGTTTCTGCTTCTTTCCCTTGCGGGGTTCCGCACCTGCCTTAACAGAGTAAATCTGTTCTGGTCTTATGGTCGCTCTACAGACTGACA